>JAPKEA010000045.1 GCA_028822275.1 Planktomarina sp.
CAACAAACCCTGGCATCAATACTTTGTCTGCAAAACTCTCATCCAGAGTATAATCTCCCCATGTCGTTAACTCTTCCAAACTACCTGCGCCAAGTATTCGACCGTCACGAACGGCAACATGTGTTGCGTCAGGACGACTTGGGTTCATGGTAATAATTTTTTTCGCACTGAAAATTATATTGTTTGGCATGGAAACCTCTTGGACTAGAAAACTGGGTGGGAACGAGTACTTATTTATTAAACGTCTTTCTTTAAATGGAAAAATAGATTTAACTAACGTCAAAAGTCTTTTTTTTAGCGGAATGGAGCTAATGAATTTCACACTTAAGCAATTGCGTTACGTAGAGGCGGCGGGCCGCCTAGGTTCTATTGCGAAAGCGGCGGTAGAGGTATCCATCTCCCAATCCTCCATTACAGCTGCAATTGATTCACTTGAGGCAACTTTGCAGAATACACTATTTATACGCACGCCTGCCAAAGGAATTTATCCAACATCACCAGGACGTGAAGCTCTACAACTTATTCGGACGTTCTTAAATGAAGCGCGGCAATTTGAGTCTGAATTGCAATCTAAAGGTGGGGAAAACGCAGGGTTAGTTCGGATCGCTTGTTACGGTACAGCAGCACCTGCATTTTTGCCTTCCATTCTAAAATCAATAACCCAAAACTTTCCTAGTATATCAATCAAGGTCATGGAAGGCGATATGATGTCTATTTTAGAATTTCTTAATAATGGTGAAGTAGACTTGGTGTTTACCTACGAAAAGTACATAACTAACGCTCAGGCTTTTGAGCCACTATTCACGGCGCCCCCTTATGCGCTATTGCCTGTTTCTGATTTACATAGCGATCAAAGTTCCGTTACTTATGGGGAGTTATGCGGCAAGCCAATGATTATGCTAGACTTGCCGTATACCCGAGACTACTTTCTTGGCCTATTTAAAGCAAAGGGCTTGGAACCAAAAGTGGTTCATTCAACTCGCTCGGTAGAAATTGCCCAAGCTTTAGTAGAGGGTGAATTTGGTTACACAATTTTGAACATACGGCCACGGTATTTCTTATCCAATGAGAAAAGATATAAGGTTGTTCCCATTTCAGATACCTCTGATGCGCCAGCCTTCGGCATAGCCACCACAAATAATGTTAGACAACCTAGAAATGTGAGATCCTTCATCAAGGATTGTATTTCTCTGAGGGATTCTGGTGTGTTCGATGTGTTAACCGTTAACGCAAAACACTAAAAAAAGTAGTAATGTAGTTTAATTAATCTGTTTTCTGTAAAGAATACCTTAAGCTAGACTTTAACAAGTATTAGAGAATCTAAAATCAAAAAGGGGAGAATTTAAATAATGAAATATATATTTAAGGGAATGCTCACAGCTACGGCGACGGCCGCTATTTTGGCGACGGGAGCAATAGCAGAAGATACACCGCGCAAAGGTGGTACTTTAATTACCGTTATGGCCACTAACGTGCGAAATTTGAATCCAGCTGTCCAGTCTGGGATCGTGACTGGGTATCCTGGAGCACAGTTATTCGCAGCGCCGTTGCGCTATGACGAAGACTGGACGCCGCAACCCTATTTAGCGAAAAGTTGGGACGTTAGTGACGATGGCTTAACCGTTACGTTGAATTTAGTCGACAATGCGGTATTTCACGATGGTGTACCAATCACGTCGGCAGATGTGGCTTTTTCGGTTGATACCATCAAAGCACACCACCCTTTTAAATCTATGTTTGCCCCAGTGACGTCGGTGGATACGCCAGACGAGCACACAGCAGTGCTGAACCTCAGCAAACCTCACCCAGCTTTAATGCTAGCAATGTCTGGCCAGTTGATGGCAATCATACCAAAGCATATTTATGGCGACGGCCAAGATCCCAAGACGCATCCTCGCAATACGGAAAACGTTGTGGGATCAGGCCCGTTTAAATTGGTTGAATATAAATCAGGTGAGCATGTTATTCTCGAGCGGTTTGATGATTTCTTCATCGAAGGCCGTCCATACCTTGACAAGATCGTCATGCGGATAATTACCGACCCAGCTGCACGTGCTATCGCTTATGAAAATGGTGAGGTTCACATGGGTGCGTTTGAGTCCTTACCTCGTATAATTAATCGACTAAAAAAAGTAGAAAACTTAACTGTGACTGACGAAGGTTACGGTGGAATAGGTCCGCTTGATTGGCTGGCCATGAACACCACTAAGGGCCCTCTGCAAGATGTCAGGGTACGGAAGGCGATAGCCTATGCTGTGGACAAAAACTTTATCCATAAAGCTTTGATGGAAGGTACAGCGTCAAATTCTCTAACTGGCATCCATCCAGATAGCCCGTTCTACAATTCAAATGTTGAAGGTTATGATTTAGATCTTGATAAGTCGCGAGCTCTACTTGATGAAGCGGGCTTCCCAATGGACGGTGAATCGCGCTTTAGTCTGACTATTGATTTTGGATGGCCGGGCGTTAAGCCACAGGTTGAATACGTTAAAGCCGCACTTAAGAAAGTTGGTATTACAGTGGAGGTGCGTGCCTCTGCCGATTTCCCAACCTGGGCTGCTCGAATGGGTAAAATGGATTTTGACCTATCGTGGGATACAGTATTTAACTGGGGCGACCCTGTAATTGGCGTTCATCGTACATATTCATCAAGCAATATTGCAAAAGGTGTTTGGTCAAATACACAAGGGTATGCGAATGATCGCGTAGATGAGCTGATGGCAATGGCTGCTATTGAAAGTGATCCTGCCAAGCGTAAAGCGCTTTATGCAGAGTTTCAGGAAATTATTGCGGACGAAGTTCCTGTCTATCATGCCAACACTTTACCATACCACACAGTTTATAATGATAATGTGGGCAATCCGCCGTTGGGTATTTGGGGAACATCAACCCCAATTGATATGACTTACCTTAAGACCCAATAAAGTTAACACGCGTGGGCCGAATTTTTGGCCCACGCTACCGAATTATAAGGAAGATTATATCATTGGGCATTGTACGGATAATTCTTCTCCGGGTCGTTTATGCCATCGCGCTTCTTCTAGCAGTCCTGGTATTAAACTTCTCACTTATGCATCTTGCTCCCGGGGATGTAGCCGACACGATCAGCCAGTCTATGGGAGGGGCTGATCAAGAAATTCTCGATGAAATCCGTGTGAGTTACGGCCTTGATCAACCCTTTGTCGTTCAGCTTTGGCGCTATATCGCTAAAGTAGCACAATTTGATCTAGGGCATTCATTTTTCTACAATCAGCCGGTTACTAAATTGATACTTGAACGTCTGCCAGCCACGTTACTACTCGTCATCACAGCACAGATTGCAGCTTTGATTATTGGTGTTTTTCTTGGTGTTGTTTCTGCAAGGCGGCCAAACGGCGTGTCCAACTATATCGTGACGTTCATCGCACTTTTTGGGTATTCGGCACCTGTATTTTGGACTGGTATTTTACTGCTAATTACATTCTCTCTTAATGTGCACTGGTTCCCTGTCGCTGGAATGCGTGATGTCACAATTGAAGGTGGGTTTTGGGTTCATTTCTTGGATGTTGCACGCCATCTTGTTCTTCCGGCAGTGACTTTAGGATCAATATTTCTGGCTCTTTATTCGCGGCTCTCAAGAGCATCCATGATGGAGGTGTTGAGTTCTGATTATGTAAGGACGGCTAAATCAAAAGGACTGACCTCGAACCAAGTAGTTTATAAACATGCGTTGAAAAATGCACTATCTCCGGTCATAACGTTGGCCGGTCTACAGTTTTCTGCGGTGCTTTCTGGGGCTGTCTTGGTTGAGGCTGTATTCAGCTGGCCAGGCTTAGGAACCCTAGCATTTCAATCTATTATTGCCCGGGATACGCCAACAATCTTAGGTATTCTTTTCTTTTCTGCATTGGTTGTTATCGTTGGAAATCTCTTGACAGATTTAGCTCTACGCCTTGTTGATCCGCGTGTTGGAGGTGGGAAATGACGCGTCCAGAAATTCAAGAACAAGAGGACCCGAAAGCCCTACACCCTGTTACTGAAGCATGGGAAATGTTTTGCAAAAATAAATCTGCAGTCGCGGCCCTCGGTCTTTTAATTTTGATAGTTATCGCTGCAATATTTGGCCCAATCCTTTACCCAACTGATCCTTTTGAGATGGTTTGGATGCCTTTTTCGCCACCAGGTGAAGAAGGGTTTTTACTGGGTACAGACTATCTTGGACGCGATTTACTTTCGATGATTATTAGCGGTGCTAAAGTTTCATTGATGATAGGCCTTTCAGCGGCTCTAATGTCTGTCTTTATTGGCGTTACGGTTGGGGCATTAGCAGGGTTTTATCAAGGCGCGGTTGAGGAAGTTTTGATGCGTATCACCGAGTTCTTTCAGGTTTTGCCAACTCTGCTTTTTTCGATGGTCTTGGTGGCCTTGTTTGGGGCGTCTCTTCCAATGATCACATTCGCAATCGGTATTGTCAGTTGGACTGCTGTTGCTCGGATTACTCGCTCTGAATTCCTCAGAATTCGAGAGCTTGAATATGTCATGGCTTCCCGTGCATCAGGCGCCTCAAACGCTAAATTGATGTTCACCGTCATTCTACCCAATGCGTTGCCACCAATTATTGTGCAATCAGCACTAATGGTGGGGTCTGCCATTTTGTTTGAAGCTGGGCTATCTTTTCTTGGGTTAACGGATCCTAATGTAGTGAGCTGGGGACAGATCATTGGTTCTAACCGACAATATATTCTGGATGCGGGGTACACTGTTACTATCCCGGGCATTGCAATTTTTGTCACTGTTTTGGCTATTTCCCTTGTGGGTGATGGCTTGAATGATGCGTTGAACCCGAAACTGAGGCAGCGCTGATGGCTAACTTATTAGAGGTGAAAAATCTTCGAATTGAATTAACGACCCGCGAGGGCGTGGCTCCTGTTATTGACGATTTATCCTTCACTTTAAATCCGGGTGAGACACTTAGCTTCGTTGGTGAAAGTGGTTGTGGGAAGTCTATGACAGCATTGGCTCTTATGGGGCTATTACCCGAAAAAGTTGGCCGTGTGGCGGCTGGTGAAATTAGGTTCAATGGAGAAAATTTAGCGCAAGCCAGCGATATTCGACTACGTGAAATCCGTGGTAATGACATTTCGATGATTTTCCAAGAACCCATGACCTCTCTGAATCCTGTGTTTACGGTTGGTGAACAAATTGCGGAGGTACTGCGAGCACATCAGGGGCTGTCTCGGAAGGCGGCCTGGACACAAGCGATCGAGCTTTTGGATGCCGTAAGAATTCCCAATGCCAAAAACCGTGTGAGTAATTATCCATTTCAAATGTCAGGTGGGCAGAGACAAAGGGCGATGATCGCTATTGCTCTCGCCTGCCAGCCCAAGATATTGATAGCGGATGAGCCAACCACGGCTCTTGATGTGACAGTCCAGGCTCAAATTTTTGATCTTTTGGGAGATTTGCGAAGACAAACTGGTGCAGCAATCATTTTGATAACACATGATATGGGTGCTGTGGCAGAGATGGCGGAACGAATGATTGTGATGTATGCTGGGCGTAAGGTAGAGTTTGGTCCCGTAGACCAAATTATTGAGCGGCCAAGGCATCCCTATACAAAGGGCTTGATTGAATGTGTGCCACATATTCAAAGTGACCTAACCTCTGAACGCCACGACTTGATAGAAGTTCCGGGTATTGTACCGAGCTTACGTGAATTCGGAAAAAACCAATGTCTTTTTGCATCTCGTTGTCCCTATTTGACTGATCAGTGTTTGGCTGCAAGACCGATCGAAAAGGTATTTGATGATGGACAAACCGCCGATTGCTGGCAGGCGGAGGCGTTGTGATGTCTGAACTTTTGAATGTTAAAAACCTAACTGTAAGATTTGAAGTCAAAAGGGGTGGTGGCTGGAATAAAAAATCGTATTTATATGCTGTTGATGATGTGTCTTTTGCAGTTAAAAAAGGTGAAACACTCGCCATCGTTGGCGAAAGTGGATCAGGAAAAACGACTGCTGCACTTGCGGTTGCGCGTTTGGTCCAATCGCACAGTGGCAAGGTGGAATTGCAAGGACGGGATATTTTGCAAGAAGACAGTGAAGCCCTTCGGCAGATACGCCAGCGGGTACAATTTATTTTTCAAGATCCTTATAGCAGCCTAAACCCACGTAAGCGGGCAGAATCAATAGTTCGCGAGCCATTGGATAATCTTTCAAAAAAGACAGAAAATGAGAAAACACAAATTGTGGCTGACTTATTCCAAGCTGTTGGCCTGCGTCCGGAACAGCAAAGGTTGTTTCCACATCAATTTTCTGGTGGGCAACGTCAGCGTATAGGTATAGCGCGCGCACTGGCAACACAGCCAGAATTGATAATTTGTGATGAGCCAGTTTCAGCTCTAGATGTTGCTGTCCAAGCGCAAATTTTGAACCTTCTGCGAAAACTTCAAAAGGACTTTGGACTGACATATTTGTTCATCAGCCATGATCTTGGTGTTGTGCAGCATATGAGTGATAGAATTGCGGTTATGTATATGGGAAAAGTAGTAGAACACGGGGATAGGTTAAGCCTTTTTTCTAACCCACGGCATCCCTACACACAGGCGTTGTTATCCGCTGTCCCAACGATTGATCGAAAAAAAAGAGCCAAACAGAAACGCATTCTAATTCCCGGTGAGCCTCCTGATCCTGTTAATCTACCAGCAGGGTGCCGATTTGCCAATCGCTGCGCGATTGCGCAAGATATTTGCCGGTCAGTAGATCCAATTTTAAAACTCGATATAACTGGTCACCAAACAGCATGTCATTTTGTCGAGTAAAGGGCCTTCGCTAATTTTTCATCGCACGGCCCCGTTGTAATGGAATTTCATCTTAAAATGCCATAATAGCGTATTAAAGTAATTAAAAATGCCAGCCTGGCATCATGCAATATAACGGGGATCGAAGTAATGCTTTTAGGCCATATTGGGGTCCGTAAAGGTTCAAAAGGTGTTGTGGGTAAGAACTTTCGCTCTATCTGTAGTAAGCCACTCATTGACTGGTCATTAGACCAATTATTCGCAAACCCGCGTATTGAGGCCGTTGTTGTCTCAACTGATGATCCTGAAATTTACGCTCATGCAGTTAAGCGAGGGGCGTTGGACATTGGTTTACGTCCAGCTGAATTAGCAACCGATACTGCCCCAAAATGGGCCGTGTGGCAGCACGCGATATCCGTTAGTCAGGCTTTGATAGGCCCCGTTGATGTCTTTATCGATCTTGATTGCACGTCGCCTTTGCGTCTCCCGCAAGATATTGATGGCGCATTAGATTTGTTTGAAACAAATCGCCCAGATATGGTTATGAGCGTGTGTGAGGCCCGTAAAAATCCATATTTTAATCTTGTGGAAGCCGACGAAGCAGGCGCTTTGCATGTTTCAAAGCCGCTTCCGGGTGGTATATGGGCGCGTCAAGAAGCACCGACAGTCTATGAGCACGTGGGCTTGGTCTATATTATTAGCCCTAGATACTTAAGACAGGCTAAAACCATTTATGAAGGCCGGGTCATCCCCTACCCTATAGCATCTGAGCGGTGCCATGACATTGACAGCCCACATGATTTCCGTGTGGTCGAATTTCTTCTCTCCGAGCAGCTGAAAGAGGGTCTGCCTAAAACCTAGTGGCTTTGAGAAGCTGTGGAATTGCGGCAAGAGTGCGTGAAGTTGCATTGCTGTGCTCTTGAATAAATCTCTGAATATCTGATGCGCTGGGATGTTGGTTGCGGATTAAAGCTTTGGCCAATGCAGCTGCGTCTTGGACACTTGATGCAACACCAGCGTTTTGGGCTTCTGCAAAAGGATATTCTATTGTTTTTACGTGAGGGCCCGTCAGAACTGGTTTTCCAAGAACGAGTGCCTCGCTAATGTTATGAGCCCCTTTAGGATTGAAGCCTCCGCCAATGATGACGTCATCGCACATTGATAGATAAAAATTCATTTCACCAAGAGAGTCTCCGACAATTATGTTTGGACAATCGGGCGCGGCCTTCCATTGTGTTTGATCGAGATCTGTCCAGATTTTGGTGCGTGTTAAGACATCTAACTGTGCATTTATCAAAGTCGCAGTAACCGTCGCAAACCGCTCTAGCCTGCGGGGTACATAGACAAAAAGGGGCTGCTTCAAGCCTTGTTCAATATGATGTTCATTCAACGCTTGAATCGCTTTGATATAAATTTCGTCTTCGTGCTCAATCGCGCTGGCTATAGTGATTACACGTCTGTCAGTGGCGCCAATCCAGTGTCGTGCTGCAATACCCGCCTCGGTCTGGGCAAGTGGCACAGGTTGATCAAATCGAAGCTCACCCGTGACTACGATGTTTCGAACTCCAATACTTTTGAAGCGGTCCGCTTTTAAATTAGATTTAACCATGGCGCCTGAAAATTTGCGCATTACATTTTGCCGTATTCTGAGGCCAGAATTGTCCCTCATGAATGCATCATTGGAGTATTGTGCATTGCACATAAAAAGTGGTTTTTTGTCAGCTCGAGCTGCAAAAACCATACGTGGCCAAATTTCAGCTTCCATAACTAAGCCGAATTTGGGCTGAAAAGCATTGAAAAAAGAGCGGTAGGCGAAAGCCAGTTCTAAAGGTACCCAAACGACCTGCATTTGTCCCTGTGCTATTTCGACAGCAAAGACCTTTTCAGCCTCGTTGCGGCCTGCAGGGGTAAAATGTGTTGTTACAACTTTTTCTCCGTTGGACAAAAAGGCCTGGATAAGTGGAACCGCTGAACGCAACTCGCCCAAACTGACTGCGTGTATCCAAATTGTATTTGATAAGGGTTCTTCGTACCTTCCAAAACGCTCAGCTAATTTGATAAAATATTTTGGATCTTTCTGGCCTCGCCACCATAGATAGAGCACTATCAATGGCAAAGTGCAGCCCCATAATAGCGACCAAAGGATCATCCAAATTCTCATACGCGATGACCTTCTACTAAAAGTTTTAAAAAGTCTTCTGCTAGCCCTTTGAGGTTCCCCTTCTCATTGGTAACTATTGCATTTACCCGCGCTGTGTCATCATTCAATTTAATCGTGGAGAGGGCGTTCGCAAGTTGACCAGGTTCCACCATAAAAGCTGCACCTACGTCTTCTAATAGCTTATAATCGCCTTCAAAATTATTAGTGTCGGGACCATAGAAAACTTTCGTCTTGAGATGAACTGCCTCCCAAGGGTTATGACCCCCGATTTTATCAAATCCTCCTCCGATGAGAGCGTTTGCAGCAATACGATACCAAAGACCTAATTCGCCATAACTGTCTGCAAGCCAGACGGTATCTTTTTCACTTGGTTTCTCACCTTTACTGCGGGATACGAAGGGTAGGTGGGCCTGCAGCAGATTAGTTGCAATTTCGGCTGATCTCCCGATGTCACGGGGTATTAAAATTAACAACCACTCTCGGTTTTGAGCAAAAAGCTCTTTTTGCGCAGCAATCGCTTCGCGCTCGTCACCCGGGTGCGTCGATGAGGCCACCCATATTTTTCGCCCAACAAGTAATGCAGTTAAAAGGGATACTTCGATTGGGTCTGCGGGGAGTCTAGGTGCAGAAACTTTTAAGGACTTTGTTATCCTTACATTTGAAGCACCTAAGTTCTGCAGGCGATCTTGAGTTTTTGTGTTTTGGGTTAAGATTATAGAAAATCTTTTAAGGACATCTTGATAGAGACTACGTGCTCGATTGCGAAGCATAAAGCCGTCTTTTGAAAATCTTGCATTTACCAGCACTAATGGAATCTGTTTCGCGTAAGTTTTAAAAATAACATTTGGCCAAAGGTCTTGATCCGACCAAATTGACAAATTTGGTTGCCAGTGGTTGAGAAACCGGGAGACATATTTTGGGGCATCCAGTGGTAAGTACTGGTGAATTGTTCTGGCAGGTAAGTTTTTTTTCAATACATTAGCTGCAGATCTGGCCGTTGAGGTAATAAGAAAATTTAATTTTGGATTTTGTTTTGCCATAGCATTTACTAAACCACGAAGAGCCAAAATTTCACCTAATCCTACCGCATGTAACCAGATTAGTTCGCCTTTGGGTCGGCTCGCCTTGTACAGCCCAAGCTTCTCTGCCACGCGTTCAGGGTCTTCCTTGCCGCGGATGATGCGCCGGCGCAGCAGAATAGGTGCTAGCACCACAATTAATGGACTAACAGTTTGGTAGATGAATGATATGGGTGAGTTTCGTGAAGTGAAGCGTCTAGACATTGTCATTAAAAGCTTTTTGGAGATTGGAGTTCCAAAAGCTTGATCGATTTAGTACGTTGATAAATCGGTCTGCAGCCTTCCCCTCGCCAAACCCAGCATGTTTCTTATAGTTCAAACCCCATTTTTCATCCAGAAAATGAGTGATAGAGTTTTGATCATGCCCATCAGTCATTCTAACTGACTTGGATTGCGCCCGATTGGTTTGCCGAGTTCCAACGTCGAGCGATGGAATGCCAATGAACGGAGCTTCACGAACACCTGCGCTCGAATTTCCAACCAAGCAGGATGCATTTTTCATAAGTTCAGAAAAGTGGGAAAATCTCATTGATGGAAGAATTCGAAACTGTCTTTTTGGCAATTGCTTGAGAATATCAAAAATATGTTCAGATCCTGGGTCATTGTTAGGCGCAATTACAACAAAGTTTTTTCTTGACGAAGTTAAAGCATCAAAGAGGATTTGCGCTTGTTTTCCAATTGTCTTTTGCTCACTGGTTACGGGGTGAAATATAGCAATACCATAGTCCTCAAATTCAATGTCATAACGCTCTCGTACTTGATGAATTGTAATGCCTGAGGGTTCCGCATGAAAGTCTAACTCAGGACTGCCTATAACGTGGACAGTCTCACCCGCTTCACCCATTGCCAGAACGCGTGACTTAGCTTGGTCTGATGATACAAAATGATGAGCTGCTAACTTAGTATTACAGTGACGAAAAATTTCATCAATGGTGCCGGAAACCTCACCGCCCTCGATATGAGCCGATGGAATATAGTTGGTTGCCGCAACCATAGCACCGGCGAGTGCTTCGATGCGGTCGCCATGAACAACAATTAGGTCTGGTCTATTTTCAGCAATAAAATCGGAGAAGCCGATAATTGTTTTCGCAAGTATAACATCTTGTCCATCGCCGTGTCTTTGATTAAGAAACTCATAAACCTTTGCACCTTCAACGCGGTGCACTTCTGCTTTAGTCATACCATATCGTTCCAGCATATGCATTCCAGTCACGAAAAATGTGACTGAAAAGCCATTATTCTGGGCGGCAGTGCTGAGAGGCTCAAGCTTACCAAAATCAGCACGGGTACCTGTTAGAAATAGAATGTTACGGGTCATTTGGCCTCAATAATTACGTCCACTTTAATGACTTACTACTCCAACGTCAAAGCGCTATTAGATCCATGAAATCAGAAAATTAGGTTTGCTTTTTGCCTACAATCTTAACGCGTATGTTATCCTACGCAAAATCATCCCACTTTAATTGGGTATTGCGGGCAATGTTTCTGTTAACAGTTTTGCCGAGAACCTTGTCAAACTCATACCCGGCAATTTCGCCAGTGCCGGGACGTCTGGCCCAGATGTCTGATTCACTAATGATATGGCCTGACGACAAATCACGATCTGCCACAACGGATGCCCTCGCAAACCTATAAACCGCGTCTTCTGACTTACTACGTCGTTTGGGATTTTTGGCTGCTATCCATATTTCTTTTGAACGATCTATCAAAAGACGTAGTTCTGCAGGGTCCATTGAGTTAATAATATCTGGCCCTTTTCGATAACGTGTATCTGTGTAGTGACGTTCCAAAATGCACGCACCAAGAGCTACGGAGGCAAGTGCCATTTCAGGGCCGATTGAGTGATCTGAAAACCCAATAACCGCATTAGGAAATGCTTCTTTAAGATCGGTAACGCCACGTAAAGAAACGATTTCGGCTGGCGACGGATATAGATTTGTGCACTCTAGGAGGGCATAATCCACGCTTGAGTTATTTAAGATCTGAACAGACTCTCGTATGCTATCTATGGTTTGCATGCCTGTCGACATAATGATCGGTTTTCCCTTTTGCGCGATATGGCGGATTAGCGGTAGATTATCTGCCTCACCTGAGCCTATCTTGAAGGCTAAAACTCCAATTTGATCCAAAAAATCTGCAGCGGCTCGGGAGAATGGTGTTGAAAGATAAATCATCCCCAAGTCCTCAGTTAGAGTTTTTAGTTCGATTTCTTCTTCTGGCGAAAGTATGCTTTGCTCCATTACATGCCAAATCGAAATATCTGCATTTGGTGGAAAAATTTGTTTAGCTTCTTCGGTCATCTCATCTTCAAGAAAATGGGTTTGGTGTTTGATGCACTCGCATCCCGAAGCTGCTGCTTGCCGTACCATGCCTTTTGCGACCTCAAGAGAACCGCCATGGTTAATGCCAATTTCTGCAATCACCAATGGTGCATATTCAATACCAATCTTACGAGATCCAATTTTCATGCGGTTAAATTCCCTTTTTTAATAGGTAGAAGCCTGCCAGATGTCAGTCAATGGTGGATTGCGCTTTCCAATGGATAGTTACCGTAGTGAAGTGGTGACGAAAAAGCTTTATGGAATGGTCAACTTTATGCAATTGGATGGTTGCTGTTCACCGCTCATTTT
>JAPKEA010000046.1 GCA_028822275.1 Planktomarina sp.
ACCCATACAAGTATCTAAGCTGGTAACGCCTTTATTTAGTATTGATTCGAGACCTGCAATTGTTAAAACAGACCCAGCTGCTTCAAAAATTACTTGCCGCACAACATTTTTTAACTGCCTAACATTTCCAGGCCAATCAAACGCCCTCAATGCATTCAGACAATCTTGGTTAAATTCATATGGCTCTGAATTCCCGATCTCGGATATAAAATGGGCAGCAAGGAATGGAATATCTTCAACGCGATCTCTTAAGGCTGGAACCATAAGTTGAAGGCTAGAAATTCTAAAGAATAAATCTTGCCTGAACTTACCGTCATCGCGATCGGCACAAATTCTCTGATTAGCTACACAAATTAAACGCGTTGATAAAAATTCGGGCTCCCCGAGAGTATTTAGTAGCTTTAATTGTGCTCTTGTTGATAAATCGCCCACACCATCGACAACGAGAGTACCATCTTTCGCGAGATCAATAGCTCTATCCAATTCATCTTGATCCTCAGCAATTGTGGGGTCGACAACAATGTAAGGTGCAGCGGATCTACTCGAAAGATTATGTAAACCTTTTGCAACAGTTGATTTTCCAGAACCCGGTTCACCATAAATTAATATAGGAGCGCTAGAAACCATTGCCCGAGCGATTAACCGATAAAGTTCCTGCATTGCACTAGACTGTCCTATTAAAGGGATAGTCAGGTCTAAGTCCATGGAAGGCATCAATGATACTGAACTCAATTTTTTTCTTTTTAATGCAATAGCGGACCTCCGCATCAATTCAGGCAAATCGAAGGGTTTAGGTAAATAATCAAAAGCCTTTGCTTCATTTGCGCGAATTGCCGTCACAATTGTGTTTTGCGCTGAAATAATGATTACTGGCAAGCTGGGACGTAACTTTTTAATATGAGGTAGGTTTTCCAAGCCATTCCCATCAGGCATCATAACATCCGATATAACCAGGTCACCTTTTCCATTCCCTACCCATCGCATCAAAGTTATCAAAGATGACGTTGCGTGGACCTTACAGCCTGCACGAGTAAAAGCCTGGGTCAGAACAGTGCGAATAGTTTTGTCGTCATCCGCTATTAAGATGGTCCCATCCATGTCAATTCCTCTTCGGTTTTGGACTTATTGGAAGAGAGACTCGAAACTCAGTAAACCCAGGTTTTGAGGCTACACCAATGTGCGCTTTATGCTGCGTGACAATCTTTGAAACTAATGCCAATCCTAAGCCTTTTCCATTTTTTTTATTAGATACAAACGGATCGAATATATGTTTCACTATTTTCTTTGGGATCCCTAACCCATGATCAATAATCTGGATATGAAGAGGTAATTTTGGACCGGACAAGTCAGAAAGTGGTAACCTAAGATTCGGATCATAAAAAGTTTTAATAATAATTTTTACTTTTTTATCAGATGCTTCACACGCATTCTTAATTAAGTTTAAAAAAACTTGAACTAATTGATCATAATCCCCCCAAACCTCTGGCAGGGATGGATCATAGTCCTTAATAATCTCAACAGAGCCTAAATTTGCCATTGCTACAGAGCGCGCTGAACGGTCCAAAACGTCATGGATATTGACCCGAGTACTATTTGGCGGGGTAACATCACCAAATTGCTCAACTTGGTTTAACAAAGCCACAATACGCTTAGATTCCAAAACAATGAGATCC
Organism: Planktomarina sp.; assembly: GCA_028822275.1. GTDB lineage: Bacteria > Pseudomonadota > Alphaproteobacteria > Rhodobacterales > Rhodobacteraceae > Planktomarina. Next base: position 1,674 of record JAPKEA010000046.1, read on the forward strand.
GTCATCACTTTATCTTCTGCACTGAGAGACATCGATAAAAATTGAGCAGCTCCAGTTATGCCCGCCAGTGGATTTTTTATCTCATGCGCGAGCATCTCAGACATACCTATCGCGGAGTATGCGGCTGAACTCGATGCGTCTGAGCCACGCATACCCCCAATAGTTGTTTCCATTGGGATAAGTAATAACAGTGCAACATCATCAGGCTCAAACGGCAATCCTTTTTTTAACTCGCAAATATGAACCGTGCAGGCGCTTTCTGCGGTCTGGCGGCCATGTGCTAACACTTCTGTTATTTTTATAGGAACTCTCTTGTCAAAAAATTGATCAACTGACCTATGCAAAGCATCTTCGCCAGACAACCACTGCCACAGAATTTGTCCTACAGCCACTTTACGCGAGATGTTTAAAAAAGCTTCGGCCGATGCATTAATGTCAATAATTATACTTTGACGGTCTATAATCACAGCCGAAATTGGCATTTGCGCCCATATTTTATGGTACATTGTCATACCATCGCACCTTTAATGGGCGATGAGACAGTCTCTCTAATTAATTCATGTATCTGAGGTATATCAAAAGAACGTAAAAGGCTCTGTCGCAGTTTGGAGGGAACATCGCGGCCATCCAGATACCACCCTAAATGCTTTCGCGCATTTTTAATGCCTAAAATATTACCATAGAAGGAAACAATTGCAGTATGATGGTCAATTATTAACTCAGCCAAGGATTGGCCAGTGGGAATTAAAGGGGCTTTCGTCCCAAATACATCTGAAGAAATTTCAGCTAACCGCCAAGGCGCACCCTGAGCGCCGCGACCAACCATGACACCGTCTGCACCAGACTCTTTCAATGCAATTCTCGCACTTTTGGCGTCTACAATATCGCCATTTACTATAACAGGAATATCCACTGCATCCTTGACAGCGCCGACCGCAGTCCAGTCCGCGCGCCCTTTGTAAAATTGGCAGCGAGTGCGACCATGCACGGTCACCATTTTAACACCAGCGGTCTCTGCTCTTTTGGCAATGTACGACGCGTTTAACGTGTCTTCGTCCCACCCTAGTCGCATTTTTAACGTTACATCAAGATTTGTAGCAGCCACAACCGCCTCAATAAGACTTAAAGCGAAGTTTGGAGTACGCATAAGCGCCGATCCAGACTGCCCATTTGTAACTTTTTTAGCAGGGCATCCCATATTTATATCTATTATACTTGCGCCGTTAGCTTCTATTAACCGGGCAGCCTCACCCATCCAATACGCCTCACAACCGGAAATTTGTACAGATGTTCGGTTAGCGCCAAAACCGAGTTCAGCTCGTTCTCGAACTCCTGGTTTCTTTTGCACCATTTCTTGGCTAGCAACCATTTCAGATACGACAAGGCCCGCGCCAAATGACTGAACTAAATTTCTAAATGGTACATCGGTAATACCAGCTAAAGGTGCAAGAAAAACAGGCGGATCAATATTTAATTTTCCAATAGTAATCGACAAACAGGCCTCCAAAGACAGTCTATAATGCAAAGAAATACCGGAATTCTCAATCTAGCACACCAACATTTGCTCTCTTTTTATTCATATGCATAAAAATTAGGCAAATAAATAGGGAAAAGGATAGATTGCATGCGGAATACCGAACGATTATTCATGCCCTATGAAACTAAAACCAAAAATAACAGCTATAATACTAGCAGCCGGCCGCGGCAAACGAGCAGGTGGCAAGATACCAAAACAATGGCAGAAGCTACACAGGCGCCCCGTGATAACTTGGTCCATTGACAGATTTATTAATCATACAAAAATATCACAGGTCGTGGTGGTATATCATCCCGATGACATCCATCAATTAAATGTTATACCAAAAAATGTGCTTTGCGTTATCGGAGGTGAAGACCGTGGTGAGTCCGTACGCAGAGGACTGCACGCTTTGAAAAATGAAGCTCCTGACTACGTCATGATCCATGATGCGGCGCGTCCATGTCTTAGCGAAGCCCTTCTCGATAGATGTATTCTATCAACTTTAACTCACCGCGCTTCTGCCCCTGCTATTGGTATTACAGAAACGCTTTGGCGCGGACAAAAAACTGTACAGGAAGTGTTGGACAGAACAGGCGTTTTACGCGCTCAAACTCCACAATGTTTTGATTATCAACTAATTGTATCTGCACATCAAAAATTTGTTGGAGATGCTACAGATGATGTTAGTGTAGTACGAGCAGAAGGGCATCGCGTTGCAATTATTCCTGGCTGCTACGATAATATTAAAATTACAGAATCTTCTGATTTTAAATTGGCTGAACACATTCTAAGAGGTGCTACGAAAATGCGCATTGGCAATGGGTTTGACGTTCATAAATTTGGGCCAGGAAATTGTGTCACATTGTGTGGCGTTTCAATTTCACATGGCTCGACACTAATCGGGCATTCCGATGCCGATGTGGGAATGCATGCAATCACTGACGCTATATATGGAGCTTTGGCGAAGGGTGATATTGGACAACATTTTCCAGATTCTGACCCGCAGTGGAAGGGTGCAGACAGTTCCATATTTTTAAAACATGCGGTTAACTTGGCGCATGAATTTGGTTACAATATTGAGAATATTGACTGTACTATCATTTGTGAATTCCCAAAAATTAGTCCACATACAAATGCAATGCGCCAAGCTTTAGCAGATATTATGCAATTAGATTTGGACAGAATAAGCGTAAAAGCTACAACGTCAGAACAATTAGGTTTCACTGGCCGTGGAGAAGGAATTGCTGCCACAGCATCAGCAGCTTTAGTTCTTACATGAGCAATTTTTTAGCAACATTTTTCTACGTGGGTTACATGCGCCCCGCCCCTGGCACTTGGGGAAGCCTCGTCGCTCTATTTGCGGGGTATCTTTTAATTACCTACACAGGACTTTATGGTCTGTGTATAAGCATCTTTATCTGTGTTTTTCTTGGATATTGGGCTACTTGGGCATATACACATGGTAAGGCTGAGCACGACCCGTCAGAAATTGTCATCGACGAGGTCGCTGGCCAATGGATAGCTCTTTTACCTATTGCTCTTGTGCACCTGTCTGGAGTGACGCAGGCTCTAATGTACCTACTAGCGTTCGCGGGCTTTCGAATATTCGATATAACAAAACTTGGATTGGTTGGATGGGCTGATCGGCAGGTTGGCCCTCTTGGAGTGATGCTTGACGATATTATCGCAGGCATGATGACAGCGATCATCGTTTTTGCTGTAATATGGTCATTAGCGTGAGCCCCTTGCCTGCCATCATTCGAATTGCTGCCAAACATCAGCTAATAATAACTGTCGCAGAAAGTTGTACAGGTGGACTGGTCAGCGCCGCCTTAACAGAAACCCCCAACAGTTCATCCATCTTTGAACGCGGCTACATTACATATTCAAACGCCGCAAAAATCGACCTATTAGGTGTTTCAGATGTTACTTTGCAGAAATTTGGAGCCGTTTCTGAGGAAGTTGCATGTCAAATGGCCAAGGGTGCCTCTCGAGTCGCTGGAGCAGATATAGCCATCGCTGTAACTGGAATTGCCGGACCGGGAAGTTCAGCAAACAAACCGGAAGGACGGGTATGCTTTGCACTATTTGCAGGCACATTAATTACAACAGAGACAATCAATTTTGGTGCCTTAGGTCGTCGGAATGTGAGAGAAGCTGCAACAAAACACGCTTTGAAACTGATTTTTTTACATTTACTAAGCGTCCATTGATTATGCTTAAATCGCTCTAAAGTGATTAAATTTTAATCAATAAAGTAATCTAGATAGATATATCACTGTTGTTTCTTAATTCTACTGTTCTTTCAGTTTCAAACCCGTTGTCACGTAAACCACAACGATGGAGAATGTCATGAATGGAGCTGATACTGCCTGGGTTATTGTCGCTACGGCGCTCGTCCTCTTTATGACCCTGCCAGGTCTTGCACTTTTTTACGGTGGACTTGTGAGGGCCAGAAACGTCCTTAGCGTTTTCATGCACTGCTTTGGTATTGCGGCATTGATGAGTGTCCTTTGGCTCATTTTTGGTTATTCGATCGCATTTGGTGACGGAACTTCTGGCTTTTGGGGAGGATTTAGTCACGTATTTTTAATAGGCATTGATGCCAATTCGGTCCGAGCGGGCACAACGTTGCCCGAAGTCTTATTTTTTGCGTTTCAGATGACCTTTGCTATTATTACTCCTGCTTTAATTGTTGGCGCATACGTTGAACGCGCAACTTTTGGTTTCGTCATGCTGTTTTCTGCCCTTTGGATGTTGTGCTGTTACGCGCCCGTCGTACATTGGGCTTGGGGCGGCGGCTTTCTCAGCGATGGCGGGATATTTGGAGAAACTGGATTAAAAGATTTTGCTGGTGGAATCGTAGTGCATGAAACTGCTGGTTTAGCAGCATTGGTAATAGCATATCTTTTGGGAAAACGCCGGAACAGGACGACGCCACCTCATAACCCAGGCTTTGTTATGCTCGGAGCGGCAATGTTATGGGTTGGTTGGTTTGGCTTCAATGCTGGGTCACAATTGGCTGCGGACGGCGCAGCAGCTATGGCACTAACCGTGACACATCTATCTGCGGCAGCGGCATCTTTAAGCTGGGCTCTTTGGGAACGATTAAAATATGGAAAAGCTTCTTTAGTAGGAATGGTCACAGGAGCAATAGCAGGGTTAGCCTCCATTACACCCGCATCAGGTTTTGTAGGCCCCTTGGAAGCTATGGTAATCGGAGCTATCGCAGGTGTATTATGTCAGGAAGCAGTTAATCTAGTGCGAAATATTTTGAAAATTGATGACACATTAGACGTATTTGCAGTTCACGGCGTCGGGGGAATATTTGGAATATTAATGATTGCAGTTTTTGGAGCTGGATCATGGCTAGCACAGATTGGTAGCCTTGCGATTGTTGGAGTTTTTACAATAATAGTTACGATTATATTGGTAAAACTTGTCTCTGTAATTACGCCTATAAGGGTAAGTGAAGAAGATGAATACACAGGGTTAGATCTCTCTGCTCATGGCGAAAGAGCCTACGATCATTCATCCTAAAAAACAGAAAAAAGGACTACTTATCGAAGCCTATTTTAGCTAAACAGAATACTAGCTCTTGCTTCAAATGCACGTACAATACGCTGCATAGCTTCATTAAATACTAACCCTATTACTCGCTGTAAAATTGCATTTTTAAATTCAAAATCTACAAAAAACTCCACTGTACATCCGCCCTCTACATCCACAAACTGCCAAGTGGATTTCATATATTTAAAAGGACCATCGAGATACTCAGTATCAACGAACAAACCGTCTGAATGCAGAACCACTTTACTGGTAAATCGTTCCCTAAAAACTTTAAAGGATATAATAAGGTCCACCGTCATAATATCTCTCGGACCATCAGATGTAACAGTTTTAATTCTAGATGCAGCACACCAAGGCAAAAACTCAGGATAATTGACTACGTCGGCCACCAAATCATACATCTGATTAGCAGTATACGGTAGGTTTCTGGTTTCTTTATGTGTTGGCATTATGTTTCTCGCTAGCTTAGGATGGTAGATGTCATAGAATATAGTAAAAAGTTCAAGAGGGCATTATGTCAGACAAATCTTACGTTATTGATCAAATGATTTCAGCAAAATCCATAGCGGCAAGGATCGAAGAGTTGGCTGTTGAAATTGAGCAAGAATTTTCTGATACAGATAAACTCATAGTTGTTGGCCTCTTACGAGGATCGTTCGTTTTCATTGCTGATCTTGTTAGAGAAATAAATCTGCCAATTGAAGTCGATTTCCTTGAAGTCAGTAGCTACGGCGACGGAATGGAGTCTTCCAGAGAAGTGCGCATATTGAAAGATCTCCGAGGCACAATTGAGAATCGCGACGTTTTAATTGTTGAGGATATAGTTGACACAGGCTACACCATGAAAAATGTTACTCAACATATAATGCGGCGACAGCCCACACGGATGAAAACTATTGCTCTTCTAGACAAGCCGTCACGGAGAGAAGTCGAGATTAAAACTGACTTTTTGGGCTTTGAAATTCCTGATGAATTTGTTGTTGGGTATGGCATTGATTTCGCACAACGCAATCGCAACTTACCATTTATTGGAAAAGTCCGTTTTACGTAAGCCCACAGCAGATACAGCAATAAGTGATTAAAAAATCTTCGCGTTTATTTCTCTTTTAGGATATTTATGATTTATAGAACTTAACGATTAGATAACTTCTCAAAATCAACAATTTTTAATGACATAATGAGGTGTCATGCGTTTATCCTGTAAAGCTCGCTGCTGTCCTAGCTTTCTGCATTCTAGCGAAATCAGCACCAGCATGATAGGAACTACGCGTCAAAGGCGTTGCCGACACCATTAAAAATCCTTTTCCACGCGCTGCAGTTTCATAGCCTATAAATTCCTCAGGCGTCACAAACCGATCAACCTTATGATGCTTCAGTGTCGGTTGGAGATATTGACCAATTGTTATGAAATCGATGTTAGCAGCACGCATATCATCCATAACCTGGTGAACGCCCTGCCTATCTTCACCTAAGCCAACCATAATTCCAGATTTGGTGAACATTGTCATGTCTAATTCTTTAACGCGCTGCAAAAGTCTAAGAGAATGAAAATATCGTGCTCCAGGACGGACTTCAGGGTAGAGCCCCGGCACAGTTTCTAGATTATGATTAAACACATCGGGCTTGGCCGCAACAACCTGCTCCAAGGCAGACGGATCACACCTAATAAAATCAGGAGTCAGAATTTCAATTGTGGTTCCTGGAGATTGCTTTCGTATAGCTCTTATTGTTTGTGCAAAATGAGCAGCACCTCCGTCCTTTATATCATCGCGGTCAACGGACGTAATAACAACATGTTTTAAGCCTAACTTTTTTACAGCATCGGCTACTCGGCCGGGTTCAAATACATCGAGATCCTTCGGAGGTTTTCCTGTGGCAATGTTACAAAATGTGCATGCCCGCGTACAAACTTCACCCATGATCATCATTGTAGCATGACCTTGATTCCAACATTCGCCAACGTTGGGACAACCCGCCTCTTCACAGACCGTAGTCAGTTTATTTTCACGCATTATTTGTCTAGTATTTTGATAGCCCTGCCCGACCGGAGCCTTTACTCTAATCCAAGCGGGCTTTTTAGGCTGCGGATTATTAGGCTTTTTAGCTTTTTCCGGGTGCCTTTGCTCAGGGATTTTAAGGTTGCGCATTTTTGTATTCCTCTGATGATATTTACTTAGCAGAACCAAAGCAAACAAACACCCCTATCGCGTCAATACTTATAAGACACAGTCAGTGCGGGTTAATAAAGTCAGTAGTGGTTACATATTTTGACAAAAAAATGGGGTCACCTTGAACTGCAACCATACAATCAAATAAATATTTTTTCACGAAAAAAACCAACCCAAAATATACAAGTTTAATGGTAGTCCCTAATAAATAAACATAAATGATTTATCCATACATCAGGATAAACGGATAGGTAGATTAAAGCTGTGAGCATAATGTGATTAGGACGCGTCTCTTTGAAGATTAGAGCGTGCTAAATGATAGCCAATATAAATGCGTTAAATAATTTTTATTGCTGGAATATAGCTTTATAATAAAAGTTAGCCCGAGCTTAAAAGGCTTAAAACTATACAAAAGCGTCGGGATTCTCTGCTTTCTTTTGATCTACGTACTTTTCGAGCGCCACCAAAATTTCAGGATCTAATGGTGGCTGTTGGTAATTGGCTAATTGTCGAGTTACACGCTCACTCGCCAACTTAGCGGTATCCCGGGCGCCTTCCTCGTACCATGTTTCAAATGGTTTGTAATCGAACAGATCTGAACGCCAAAATGCTGATTTGAAGTTGTTTTGTGTATGTTCGCAACCCAAATAGTGACCACTGGGCCCAACCTCCCTAATGGCGCCCATGGCCTGCGCATTTTCATCAGCAGACACTCCTAAGCTCATCTTTTGCAAAGAACCCAATTGGTCTGCGTCCATCACAAATTTCTCAAAAGAAGATACAAGTCCACCCTCAAGCCAACCACAGGAATGCAACATAAAATTAACACCCCCAAGCATCGCCGCGTTTAATGTATTGGCAGATTCATAGGCTGCCTGTGCATCAGGTAGTTTCGAGCCACAAAGCCCCCCACCTGAGCGGAATGGTAAATTCATCCGACGAGCAAGCTGCCCAGCACCAAATAGAATTTGGCTTGCTTCAGGAGTGCCAAACGTCGGTGCTCCTGAATTCATATCGATCGACGTAACAAAAGTCCCAAAAATAACTGGCGCACCTGGGCGTATGATTTGACTATATGCAATGCCCGCCAGAACCTCCGCAAGAACTTGCGTAAGTGTACCAATTGTTGAAACCGGGGCCATTGCGCCACCAACAATAAATGGAGAAATGATGCAGGCTTGGTTGTTATTTGCGTATACCTCAAGCGCTCCCATCATGATACTATCAAAAGTTAGCGGGCTATTAATGTTAATTAATGATGTCATCACCGTATTATTTTGAACAAACTCTTTTCCAAAAAGAATTTCACACATGTCGACTGAGTCTTGGGCACGGCTTGGTTCTGTAACCGACCCCATGAACGGTTTGTCACTATAAACTATGTGCGCCATTAACATATCCAAGTGACGTTTATTTACAGGCACATCTGTCGGCTCACACACAGTACCACCCGAGTGGTGTAAATTCTTTGACATATAACCTAATTTCACAAATTTCCGGAAATCAGAGATTGTTGCATATCTACGACCGCCCTCAGCGTCCCGCACAAATGGAGGGCCATAAACTGGTGCCGTAACCAATGTTTTTCCGCCGATCTCGACACTGCGGTCGGGGTTTCGAGCATGTTGGGTAAACTTCGAGGGAGCAGTTTTACACAAATTACGCGCCACACCCCGTGGAATACGCACCCGTTCACCTTCAATCTTGGCACCAACAGACTGCCACCGTGCCAAAGCTTCAGGACTATCAACAAAGTTAACGCCAATTTCTTCAAGCACAGTTTCTGCGTTATATTCAATCAATTCCAACGTAGCTTCATCCAGGAATTCATAGAGCGGAATCTTGCGGTCAATATACTTTTCAGTCTCCACGCTTACGGCTGTGCGCTCCGCGCGACGTGCCGCTCCGCCACCACTGCGTGATCGGCGACCTGCTGTTTCAGCCATTTCATATACCTCAATTCTAAATTGTTCGTACTTTACGCATTTGACTATGAATTATGCGGTTATTTTCGCCTTTTTAAACTAAAAAGCGACATCTATGACAAATTCTTCATAGCTGTTGGGTTGCACCTTTTTAAAGGTTTGAATATCGGAAGATATGGATCAAATTCATCAAAAACTTCTAATCATCGACTTTGGCAGTCAAGTTACACAATTGATCGCGCGACGGCTGCGCGAGCTTAACGTTTACTGCGAAATACATCCATTCCAAAAAATTACAGAACCGTTTCTGAAACATTTTAGGCCACAAGCGATCATTCTTTCCGGCGGTCCAGCTTCCGTAATAGATGAGGGCTCACCGAGGCCACCGATGGCTTTGTTTACGTTAGGCGTTCCAATACTAGGTATTTGCTACGGCCAACAAGTAATGATGCAATGTCTTGGTGGTAGCGTTGAGCGAGGCCACGGTACCGCTGAATTTGGGCGTGCGTTCGTGGCTAAACAAAGCGACCTTCCCCTTTTAGACGGTTGGTTTAACGAGGGCGACGAACAAGTATGGATGAGCCATGGCGATCATGTAGGCGCCATAGCACCCGGTTTTGATGTTTTTGGAACCTCCCCAAACGCCCCATATGCCATAACTGCAGATATATCCCGAGAATTTTATGCTGTTCAATTTCATCCAGAGGTCCATCACACGCCCAAAGGTAAAAAATTATATAGGAATTTTGTGCGGCAAGCTGGGTTTACCGGTGATTGGACAATGGGCAAGTATCGTGAGCAGGCCATACAGGCCATTAAAGATCAAGTTGGAAATCAAAAAGTTATTTGCGGTCTTTCAGGTGGCGTTGATAGCTCTGTGGCTGCAGTCCTTATTCACGAAGCAATTGGCGATCAATTGACATGTGTTTTTGTAGATAACGGATTGCTCCGAGAGAAAGAAAGCGACGAAGTTGTTAAAATGTTTCGTGATAACTACAAAATGTCTCTCATCCATGCAGATGAGAAAGATCTTTTTCTAGGGGAATTAGAAGGCCAGTCTGATCCCGAAACAAAACGTAAAATTATTGGAAAGCTGTTCATTGACGTATTTCAAAAACATGCAGCTGCCGTTGGTGGCGCTAAGTTTTTGGCCCAAGGGACATTATATCCGGATGTAATTGAAAGCGTTAGCTTTTCAGGTGGCCCCTCAGTCACAATCAAATCACATCACAATGTTGGCGGATTACCAGAAAAGATGGGCCTTAAATTGGTTGAACCGTTACGTGAGCTATTTAAAGACGAAGTCCGCACACTAGGCAAAGAATTAGGCTTACCATCCAGCTTCATTGGCCGTCATCCTTTCCCTGGCCCAGGCCTCGCAATCCGTTGCCCTGGTGAAATCACCCACAAAAAATTAGATATATTGCGTAAAGCGGACGCAGTATACATCGACCAAATTCGCAAATACGATCTTTACGACGAAATTTGGCAAGCTTTTGTAGTACTTCTTCCAGTTCGCACAGTGGGCGTAATGGGCGATAGTAGAACCTACGATTATGCGTGTGCGTTACGGGCTGTAACATCTGTAGATGGTATGACAGCCGATTATTACCAATTTACTCATGAATTTCTCGGGGAGACCGCCACGCGTATCATTAACGAAGTTCCGGGAATCAATCGCGTCACATATGATATTACATCAAAGCCTCCTGGCACAATTGAGTGGGAATAGGTTTTAATAGTTAAGTATTTGATTTTATTACTTAGTTATGCAAAACATTTA
>JAPKEA010000416.1 GCA_028822275.1 Planktomarina sp.
GTTTTTCCACAGCCAGATGGACCCAGAAAGCTATAAAACGAACCGCGTTTAACGCTCAAACAGAGGTTGTCGACAGCCACAACACCTTCAAAATGCTTGGTAACATTTCTAAACTCAATATCCATATTATTTGAGTAATTGGGCCGAGTCGACAATTTAGTATGCTCCTAAAATACTTACCTTAACTTCAACATTGTTAACATACTACCACGTAGATTAAATAAATATACAATATTTTCCTCAGTCATGGTATATATATCAGATAGCGAAAATAATAAGATAAGTAAGGTTTGAGTTTGATATACGCAAGTTTTAACGATGAATAGCATTAATCGGTCTAAAAAAAATCAGTTTGGACAAAGCTCCTGGATTTTGTCAATTGCTGAATGTATTGACTCCCTGGGCAGCCAAACCTTTTCTCTTAATCTGGATAAGGCATTGAGAACAATTACTGATTACGATTACTCAGTTACATTTGCTTATCATTTAGACGAAAGGCCACTATGCCTTTACCATAGTTTTTCGACGGCTAATCGTGCTGTGTATGTTGATGACTATCTGAAGGGACCCTATCTCTTAGATCCATTTTTTAAGGCATCGAGTCGTAAGGTAGATTCTGGTTTATACAGGTTGCGGGATATTGCGCCAGATCGTTTTTACCAAAGTCAATACTATCGTTCTTATTACATCCAGACAGGATTATCTGAAGAAATTTCCTACACTCTTTACCCAGTAGATGATGTCGCTGTTGTAATATCGTTAATGCGTTCGGCTGAGAGTTCTAAATTCTCTGCACGTGAATTTAAATTACTGGAGAGCGTATTTCCTATTGTTGATAGCCTTTCAAGACATCACTGGCAAGAATTATCTCAGCGCTTTGATGGTAATTTTCAAAGTACTGAAGCATTCCCGAGCCAAACAATTATTGAGAGTAGAGTGAGCGAACTGTTTACTGTCAGAATTACACCGAGAGAAACCCAAGTGGTATCGAGAATTTTAGAAGGCCACTCCTCAGAAGCCATTGCTCAAGCCCTCGGTATTTCTGTAGGCACGGTGCGCATTCACCGTCGGAATATTTATGGGAAGTTGCAAATATCGTCCCAGCAGGAGTTGTTCGATATTTTCTTTGACCAAATTAAACACTAAGTAAGCGATAAATTTTGGAGATCAATGTATGCCAAACGATATTATGAATGGTCATCCTAGCAATAGGCAACCTGCTGGTCGATTAGTGGGAAAAACTGCGGTTATTACAGGTGGTGCTGCCGGAATGGGTGGTGCGACATCTTTAGCTTTCGTTCGAGAAGGGGCAAGAGTAGCAATACTCGATATTCAAAAAGAGGCAGGTGAATCGATGGTAAAGCGCATTCATGAAAGTGGAGGTATCGCTGAATTTATAGAAACTGATGTTTCAGATTCAGTTCAAGTCGATAAAGCTTTTGACCGTGTCAATGAAGTCTTTGGTGGGTACAATGTGTTGTTCAACCACGCTGGTACAATTACGGTAAAGCCGTTACACGAGACGAGTGAAGCGGATTATGAACGCTTAATGAATATCAATGTGCGTTCGGCATTTTTGGTCTGTCGCCGCGCTGTAAAAGAAATGAGTGAGAATGGTGGTGGTTCAATTGTGATAACTGGGTCCATCGCTTCCGAACTTGGTTATGCTTTGGAAGCACTTTACTGCATGACTAAAGGGGCGGTATTGCAGCTTGCTCGGAGCATTTCAACTGAATACCGAGATAGGGGCATTCGATGTAATGCAGTCTGCCCCGGATTTGTTAAAACTGCGCATGGTTTGCGTGAAATTGATGAGCTGGACGCAGCAGGTCAAACCTGGGAGGGAGGTGCCCTAGCAGAGGCTCAGGGTCGAATCTGTGAACCAGAGGAAGTGGCAGCGGCAGTGGTATTTTTAGCCTCAGATGAAGCTAGCTTTATTACGGGCAATGCACTTTATGTTGATAATGGTTGGTATTCTAAAGGATAGACTGATTTAGTTGGAGTGAACCGCCTAGAGGAGATGAATTGCTGCATTAAAATAACCAGAATTTTTGGTAGAAAATATCAGCACCTTATCCTGTAAATTACAAACTTAATAATTTAAATTCCACAACCGATCAGAAATTTTTATGGAATAGCCCGGCTAAAGTAGCAAGCGCTGCATGCAAAACTGAAGAGCATCAAAATTGATGCCAAGCAATAGAACTGGAGCATAGACTATGACCACTGTTAGTTTTACCCAAATGAAACATGGCACCCGTAAAGATTACGCCATGCTGCAAGAGTTCGAACATCAGTTCTATGCGCAAACGGCTAAAAGGTTATTGGAGGAGCTTGAGCGACAAGGTCATGAGAGCCTAGAAGGATACTCTATAAGCCGTTTGGAACATGGTCTCCAATCTGCCACGAGAGCTTGGCGTGATGGAGCTGATGATGATTGGATTGTGGCCACCTTATTACATGATATAGGCGATGGCTTGGCACCACAGAATCACGACCGCATGGCAGCAGAAATCATGCGTCCATTTGTGCGAGACGAAGTGACTTGGGTCATTGAACACCACGGCGTCTTTCAAATGATTTACTACGCCCACCATTTAATTGGTTGGAATCCCAATGAACGCGACCAATATCGTGATCATGCTTATTACCAAACCGCCGTTGATTTTTGCGAACGTTGGGACCAAAACTGCTTTGATCCACTTTATAATAGCCAGCCATTAGCCTTCTTTGAACCATTTCTCGAGCGTGTATTCAGTCGCAAAGCCTATGCACCAGAAATCATTAAAACGAACAACATGGCAGGA
>JAPKEA010000417.1 GCA_028822275.1 Planktomarina sp.
CCGTATCGAGCGCATGTTCGGCAAAATCTAAGACTGGAGACGCGTCGCAACCCGCTACGACAGAAGCCCCGAACTGGACCTTTCTGCACTCGTTCTCGCCACAACCATTATATTTTGGTATGAACCCGGAGTATAAGCCATCCTGATAAGCTCAATCAGATCACTTGCCCTATTATAAGATATTTGCATTAGGTTTCGTCGGGTGTTCCAAGTCAAATTATGTTCCTTGTGTTTGCAAGTCCATTTGCACGACCTGATCCCAATTGAGCTGTTTTTCTCAAAACCGAAAGTGGTTTTGAGGTGTATTTGGGTTCAAACTTATACACAACTTTTTGAACCACTAAGGAACTCCATGATTTTTATATACAACGGAAAGGTGGAAAGTACCTTTAGGACGCCAGGTGTTTTAGATTTAAATGTACAGCGCTATAGGATGAAATTAAAAATAGTTTGACGGGTTTGATTCTGAGTTTTACATTTAGGCTGTGTTACGGGAGTGTGCTCGCTAATGGGAGATTTTATAATATTTGCGTTGGCTTTGAACTTCTTTTGGCTGCCAGCGCTCGCCAATTTTCTTCTCGATAGTCTTGGCATCATAGGCGGTGATACTGAGCGTTTTGACAAAGTCATGGCGCGGCATGGAAATAGTGGTGATACGTTTCGTGTTAAATTGTTTGGCTGGCTTTTTGTTCCGCTAGGTTGGGTGGTTGCGGCATATTTATTGACCGAAAGGACTGGGTGTGAGGCACTTGTCCATCTCGCGTCATGCTGAACCCGCCTAGGTCATTAACGACCAAAAACGATTATTATATCACCAGATAAACTGCCAGCAGACGGTCGCGCTGACACCCAGCCTGTTATTTTTGGAAAAGTTTATGCTTAGATGTATTGAATGAGTTTAAGTTATGGCAAGTGCGACGCCGGTATTTCGTAAATTCCTTGTGCTCGGAAATTTATGGGGTGAGGCAAAGAAACTTTTAATGACTGAAGGCACATTACAAGCGTGGATTCTCGTATTATTGCCCTGCGTGATACAGTCGTTAAGAAAAAAGACTGCTTGAACTTGCAATTTTGAGGTTTGGTTAGGTGGAAGTGATCTATTTTATAAAATTTTACCCATGGTAGGTCGAGTTATATTTGATTTTCCCATAAAACATGTTGTAGTGTCGTACCCGTAAATAAGCAGGCCACCATAGTTTTTAATAAACCTTTAAAATAATATGGTGTTTGATTTTTTGAGTTAATAACTTAATTTTCCAGTTTGGGAGAGTGGGTCAGATGGATACATTTCTAATCTTTGCGCTGGCCTTGAATTTTCTTTGGTTGCCTTCCTTTATCTTGATGTTTTGGGATATGATTTTGGTCATGGGCTGTAGTGAGGACCGTTACAAATTGGTGATGATTGAGTACGGTAAACAGCTAGATCCGACCCGAAATAAGATATGTAAGTGGATATTTATACCGCTTGGTTGGCTTGCAGGCGCATATTTTTTGACCGAAGGATTTGGGTGTGTGTCGTTTGTCAATTATGCATCATGCTGAGGTCCAAGGTGGTCCTAGTTTTTCGACTATTTAGCCGCCCTGTTAAGGAAAATGATGGTTTCAATTAGGCTGCTAACCTGATGATTTCTGTTTTGCTTTCATAGGCTGTGTCAGGGGTCAAGCTGCCCCTAGGGCGAGTGCGGGCGCTTGGCGTTGTAACAGACCCGGCATGTTCGGATGCCAACCTCCGCTTCTGAGACTTTCTCAAAGGTATGTAGACAGACGCATGCGTACTTGAGGGATCGCCACAGGCGCTCAATCCTGCGGTTAGCAATCGGTGATCCTTCCCGTCCCGCTCATCTTGACCTTTGCGTCCGTCAACACGTCGATCCAATCGCGCTGGTGAGCGGGCTGCCCTGATCCGTGTTGAATATCTCCAGTCTGGCGTACTTGGCGAGGGCTTCCTTCAGCGCCTCCACGCAGGCCTCCACATCCATACTTTTGTGGTTATGGTCGTATTTGGGGTCAACTAGGACTTCGTAGGTTTTCCCTCTTTAACGCAGGTCGACTGGGGTAAAGACAAAACTATCTGGCAAACTAACTTCAGACAAATCGGGGCGACCCACCGCCAAAGGTGTGGGTCCTTGGATTTTAATTGCATTTTTTATGTGGAATATCGTCAAGAGTTACATTTTCACCCACGTTATCTTCTCCAAATACTTCTATTCTTAAATTGCGAACACTATTTGTCTTCTAGCAACGAACCTTGAATTTCAGGGTCATCTTGTGGGTGCAGAATTGTATCGCCACGTGCCGATTGTAGTCTATCCTCTTAAAAATAAATTAATGTGGAATATTTATTTTAAAATGCCTTCCTAATTTCTTAAGGTGCGTTGAAAAAATAAGATTTCATCACTTATTCTCCGTACTCCAAACATTAAGCAAAATTGGCGGTATTCATAGGTGCACCTTTGCAAATCAAGTGACGCAGATCGCCAAGTAATACGATTATGGGCGAACGCTGTGGGTATTATGACGCTTTCACTCAGGTGCTTACTGCAAAATGGCAGTGCCAATGACCGCTATGCGGACAAAACAACCTATGACGCCCCGAAGGCGAGTGACTGCTTTCCACAGGTTTACCTGATGAAATCAAGATTTGGTAAGCCCTATTTCACAGAAACGAGGTATCATTGACCGAATAAAGTTGCCGTAATCTAGATAGGAATTTAGTCTGGAATGGCATAAGAAGTAAAGATTATCATTATACCCCTCTCACTCCAAAACCCGAAATTTCTGGTGGGAGATGATGCGAAAGT
>JAPKEA010000418.1 GCA_028822275.1 Planktomarina sp.
TTTGGCAGGCATCGTGTCCCGAACTGCACTAATTTGAGCTTTAGCTTCGTTTTTTGTTAAATCACCTGCTTTAACTTTGTCTTTAATTTCTGTGATCGAAGCTTTTCCTTGAGTTATCATATTTGCTTGCTCTTGGGTCAACCTACCTGAGGTGACCGCAATATTAACCCGAATAGCTTCAATTTGGGCTTTGGCTGCATTCTTGGTCAAACTACCTACTTTAGCCTTCTCTTGAATTTCTTTGATGGAAGCTCTTTCCACGCTAATCGAGTCTGCTTGTTCTTGTGTGAGGGTTCCATCTGACACCGCTAAGGCAAGTTTGGCTGTACCATTCTCTGCCCGAGTTGGTTTGGTAAATTCTGTTGATATGTTTGCCGCTTTTATGGCAGAAATTGTCCTTTTACCAATTAACCCATCAACTGTAACGCCTAGTGCTGCCTGAATTTCTTTTGCAATCGCAGCTTTTGTAAGTACGTCTGTTTCAGCTTCCCAGTTGGTTAACAAAGTTGCTACTGCAACCGTATCAATCGAAGCTAATGTAGTTGTCTCTGATCCGCTGTGGGAATCAGAAACTGCTGGCACAGCTAAACCAATTAGGGCGGTTACCAGCGCAGTGGTAAATATAAGGTTTTTCATTTCATGTCCCTTTCTAAGGTACGTTTGTTTGTGATTTGGCCCACTTGTGTGTGTGAATTACCAAAATCTATTTATCATTATAAGTGGGAATAAATCCCACGTCAATAAAATAGTGGGATTTATTCCCACTATGTGTTAGAAGCTCGTTAGAACCAGCTTAAGCTACCCGCAGGACGCTCTAAATGTACTTGGAATCAACTTATATAAAAGCAGTTAGGCGCCTTTTACGCCCGCTTGCCCGAAGCTTTATTGCGCGTGGCCTCACGTTACCAATCGTTTTGAACCTTTTGAAACAGGCTATGGTTCAGGTTGTTGAGGAAATGCCGATGCAAGAAAAAAGGCAGACAGATTCCCGTATCAGCCTTATTACCGGTGTTCACCGGAAGGACGTTCGGACGATCCGAGAATCAGGTTCTGTAAAACTTGGACTCAGCACTCTTCATGCTCGGACTATTGCTGAATGGACAGCCAACCCAAAATTCCTTCACCCTGATGGAACCCCCGCTGTTTTGGCAAAGACTGGCTCAGGGTCTTTTGAAGATCTTGTTGCATCTGTAAGTAAAGATATTAGGCCAAGGACACTTTTAGATGAGTGGTTAAGCCGCAGCATTGTCTCAATTGTTAAAGGCAACAAAATAGCCCTTAGTATTCAGGATTACTCGCCAAGCCACACCGAGGAAGAAATGCTACATTTTTTTGGTGAGAATTTAGCTGATCATATTGCAATTTCTACACATAATATGGAGCATCCGTCAGATCGTTTGTTTGAAAGAGCAGCCTACTCAGAAGGATTGAGCGCCGGATCCATAGAAAAGCTGGAAGGCGTGGCGCGGGATATGGCTATGTCTTCACTTCTAGAGATCAACAAGATGGCTTTTAAGCTCGCGCAGAAGGATAAATCTGAAAAGGATGCAAAGCATAGGTTTCGATTTGGCGCCTACTTTTACAGAACTGCGACTGCCAACGATCTCTCATTAGAAGCTCTCTCCAAGGCAAATAAAGAGCTTGAAAAAAGTTCGCCTAAAGAGACATCCCTATGAAAGTGTGTAGAGTTTTAAACTTTTTTGGCATGCTGCTGGTTAGTGTCCATCTGGCATCCTGCGCTTACAATAAAAATACCGCTTCCACGAGTGATGAAGTACTCGAGGTCCAGCTATCAAAAAATGCCAATAATAACATTTACGCTGCCTGGGAGGGTGGCATTGGTGGAACTGGAATATCTAATAATGATTATGGTATCGGTGGTACTGGTATTGTGGGAACTATTTCTGCGTTTGGGTCGATCGTCGTAAATGGCCTCCATATTGAATATTCCAAATTGCAACCGTTAGAAAGTTTTCTGGGTAACAAAACTGCGGCTAGCCTCGCGATTGGTAATGTAGTGGCGATCGAAGCTGACTTGGTCGAAGGACAGTTAGTTGCTCGTCGGATTATTGAACAGATTGCCCTTTCTGGTACTGTAGAATCTATCGATCTTACCCATAGTAAAATTATTGTTGCGGGCGAACTTGTGGTGGTCTTACCAAACAACAATGGAACTAGCCTTATGATTGAAGATATTAATATTGGGTCGCAGATTGCCATAAGTGGACTGCGGGACTCAGGCGCATTATATGCTAGTCAGGTTTCGCCGGTACCAAGTCACATAGCCGCTTTTGCCTCTGGCACGATCACAAATATTGATGAGGGCCGAATGACTGTCGACAATAGCCGTACTTTCGACATCAAAGGAACCGCTTTAGATGATATTAAAGTCGGCGACTTTGTTGGCATAAAAACTGATGGCAATAGCTACCAAGAAATACAATCCAAAACCTCTGTAGAGCGGATCTATGGGCAGATGTTCGATGGCCGGGTCACACGCACCGCCGTTGAAGGTTTCTTTGCGTCGCATAAAACTGCCTCCACCAGCGTAGATCCATTGCAAAAGGGCCGCGCATCAAGACAGGTAGTTTTCAAGACAAAAGATTCCAAAAACAGGTTGCGCACCGTTGGTTATGTGGAGCTAGATCGGAAAAATTGGAAAAATCCACGATTTGAAACTCCATCGCAAGGTATTAAAAAGCAGTCCAAAACCGCTAACCCTGACAGACCAGGCCCATCTGCTGGCCAAAAAGAGGACGGCGGTAAAGGTGGTAATCACGATGGCGGTAAAGGTGG
>JAPKEA010000419.1 GCA_028822275.1 Planktomarina sp.
GAAGACTATGATAATGAAGTAGTAGAATTTGTCTGGAACTGGACATCGATGGTTTTATCTAGAGCGATGGATACCATTGTAATTCATATCAACGATCCTAGGAGCAAAATTGGTCAGTTGTTAAATGATCAATGCAGAGCTATGCCTGATTTTGTAGAGATACGCGGTACTAATTCTAATTGAAAAGGTGGCGTCTTAATTAAAAAAATAAACCTATATTCGGTACAATTAAGTCGACGCAAACAAAACTCCTGGACTTCTCTGAATTTGTCCAATAATAAAACAACGGACGGGGAGCTTTCTTAATGAGTTTAACAATAAACAATCCAAAGTTTATTGATTTATTTGCTGGATGTGGAGGCTTATCACTTGGCTTAGAACAGGCTGGGTTTTTCCCTCTATTTGTTAACGAACTGAATTCAGACGCTATGGAAACATATCTTAGGAACCGGGATGCTGAATTTCCGCACCTGAGAGGACGTTTCCACTCTAATGACATCAAATCTATTGTGTCTGATGAAGGTTTTTTTCAACGCCTATTTGGGGACCTCTCGGCGCAATTTGGACAATCAATTCAGGCAGGTGATATTGATCTGGTCAGTGGTGGTCCACCATGTCAGGGCTTTTCCGGTATAGGAATTAGGCGGTCCTATTCCGTCGATAAAAATCAATTGCCCTCAAACCATTTATTTCAGGACATGGCCTATTTCATTCACCATGTCCGACCCAAAGTATTTCTGTTCGAAAATGTAGAAGGACTCTTGACGTCTCGTTGGACCAAAGAAGGAACTAAGGGCGAGGCTTTCAAGGATGTATTGAATACCTTTAGGTCACTCGAAGGTTACACTGTTAGATATAAATTAGTCCGTGCAAGGGACTACGCAGTCCCACAAAACAGACCAAGGGTTTTGTTAATTGGCGTACGAAACGATCTAGTGAAGAGTGCCATGGCTGATGATGATGCAGTCTTGGCAGGTTTTTTACCTGCACCCATTGGTATGTACCCAGACCTAATAGATGTGCTGTCTGACCTAATTGACCCGGCATTCGAAAATGGTGGGCACACGACTAAATATGTCAACTCAGCTAAATCAAATTGGCAAAAGGAAATTCGCACACTGCCCTCTGGACAACTTCTTCAAAAAGGCAGTCGCTTGACTGAGCAGGAATACAGTAAACACTCACCAACGGTTCGCGCACGGTTCCAAGCAATGATTGAAAACGGTGGCATAATTCCTCCTGAAATGCGTACTAAGAAGTTTGCTCAACGGCTTCTTCCCGAGAAATGGGGCAATAAGGGCCCATCAATTACTGCTTGCTCTCTGGCTGATGACTTCGTTCACTTTGCTCAGGCGCGGTCCCTGACTGTACGGGAGTGGGCCAGATTACAAACTTTTCCTGATTGGTATGAATTTGCAGGAAAGCGAACTACTGGAGGAATAAGACGAGCCGGAAATCCAAGAGAAAATATATTTGATCGAGAAGTTCCAAAATATACACAAATAGGAAATGCCGTTCCTCCTAGGCTAGGGCTAGAAGTTGGCAAACACATTCTCCGTATCTTAGGATAAAACTAACCTTGATAAACTTTTCGTAGTTTTTATTGATAATTAAGCGTAAAATTTATCTAGGGGTCAAGACTACGGAGAATAGTTAAAGAATATGCTGACGAAAAGTGATACCGATATCTCGGCTGTATTAGCTGCCTTCAACCAACATAATATTGATGTTGCTCTTCTGGTTCCCACCGAAACTGGTATGCAAAAATCAATTATGGATGCTACAGCAAGCCTAAAAAAATTCTTCAATGAAAATCAATTTCATAGTTATGATGCTCAAGGACGGGGACCAGAAGCAAAAATAGTAAAGCCAATATGTTTTGTGCGACCCAGCACACTTGAACCTTCATCCGTGTCTCTATACCGGCCTCAATCAAAATCTGGCGACCCTCGAATCTGGTTTAATCAGTTAAAAAACTATGCCAGACCAAACAATCTTCTTGCAGTTATAATAAAAGGCGACGCTTTTTACGTGGTAAACTGCAGTGACACCAAAATTATGGCTTCACTGGGGAACCCAAGTGCACCACTAGGCGCTTTATCGACGGCAGCGACACCCTCCTCGCAACTCGCTACAACAGAATTACTGGAGATGATTACTCAAATATCTAAAAAAGGGTTTATTCAGACAAAACGTGCTGGTCCAACTGGGGTTGGAATGACACTTGAAACAATGCTTGGGATTTCAGCTAATTCAAATAAAGCACCAGATTTTAAAGGTATCGAGATCAAAGCAAAACGGGTTGGAAGGGGAAGGTCAAATCGCTCCAACTTGCTTTCAAAGGTTCCTAATTGGACGCTTAGTCCAATCGGCAACGCTTGGAACCTGCTGTCAACATATGGTTACCATCGCGATGGAAAACTCAGATTAAATCAAGAAATTAACGCAAAAAGCCCAAACTCACTTGGTTGGAGGTTGGAGTTAGATACTGGTCGAGACTGGCTTAAGGGGACCCATAAAGACAGTGCAACCTCTGTTGTTAAACATTTAACTACTTGGGAAATGGATGTCTTAAGATCAGATCTTAAAGCCAAACATAAGGAAACCTTTTGGGTCAGCGCAAACTGTCGTGGCAAAGATGTAAGTGAGGAGTTCCATTACGTTCAGATTGAGCATACCAAACAGCCAAGGGTCGGAAACCTTAACGCACTGATCGAAGCTGGTGTTGTTTCGGTGGACTTTTTGATGTCCCAAAAAGGTCCACAATCAGTTCGTGACCATGGCTATCTTT
>JAPKEA010000047.1 GCA_028822275.1 Planktomarina sp.
GATTAAAAAAGAGATTAGAAACAAACACGGAATACGCCTAATTACTTTTCCTTTTATATTTATAATTAATGATTTCTCGATACCGAAAGAGATGATAATAACCAGAAATTAATCGATGCCGCCTTAATGACCTTTGTGGGAGATATTCTTCTGATATTGGGCTCGCTAGCATATCAAAATAGGGCTTCGGTAACGATCTCGGCGGGAGTTAGTGAAATGGAAAAAGCTGGTGACAATAACAGATCAAGCGGCGCTCAAAGTGGGTAACTGATGCAGATGGATAACCACCTCAACCCAGCTAACGCACACAAGCAGCGTTGCCCTAGATGTCAGTCACCACTGAACACTGTTGTTGTGCATGGACATGAGCAATGTGTGACCTGTAAGTCAAACATCTTTGAGTGTTGCTCAGGGGATACCTGCGAGACAGACCATAACTTGGCCGTGGGTTATAAGAGAGGGTGATAATGGAAGTTATTCCAACTACTATTTTTAGTCGGATCATTCGGAAATCGAAAGGTTAGGCTATGGGTCAGGACATCATAACTCCATATCTTCTAATACTTGGCGAAGACATCATAGCTTCCTGCTTGTTTATGCTTATTGGCTGCATAGCTTGCATTGCAGGTTATTTAGATATGACCAGCAACTAATTTCAAGGTTAATGGCCATTGATTAGAAAATGGTTGAAAAGCATAGCTGTAATAATCGTATGCTTATTAGCTGCTATTTTCCTTTTGGTGATGCTCGTGAATTCAACGTCCTACACACCAGAAGAAATAGAATGGTGTGAAGGAAATATGCCATTAGTAGAAATAGAACTCTGCGCCAAAGAGTTTGGGTATTAGAATAACCTGCTGAAAACATAAGAAATTATAACGATCAGAACAACAAGCTCCTGAGGCCATTTCACGACATGAATAAGCCGGGGTTGATTTGGAACTAATTTACGGCAAACCTGTGCGTATGAATATTGTAAACATGAAAACCTCCAAGGATAGTAAAATCCCTGAGCAAGTTGCCTTTCATCGCTTGGAACTGGCACCAATCTTAACTTTATATGGACGCATGGTGGCTGCGGGCGAATGGCGAGATTACGGTATCTCTTGCCTGCGCGAAGTAGCTATTTTCTCAGTCTTCAAAAGAACTGCAGAAAATCCACTATACCGTATTGAAAAACGTCCAAAACTAAGGAGTAAGCAAGGGATATATGCAGTTATTGGTGCTCAAGGTCAGGTTTTAAAGCGAGGCCAAGATTTGAAATCCGTCTTGGGTGTTCTCGAGCGTAAACTTATACGCGCAGTCGATTAAGCTACGCGTTTTGTACTTTGTAGCCGAGCATGATGGGTAACTGAACCGCCCCCTGAATTTAAAATTCGCGCGATTGCACTTTCTATAGATTCTAAACATACAGTCATGGTCTGGGCATTTGCATGTACCAAATCTTCACTATTTAAAGTGATGGCAACATGACCTTTCCAAAACAAAAGCTGACCCCTCCCAACCGGCCCAGCAGGTGTTTGGAAGAAAGCTTGCTGCGCGCCACTATCGCCCGGACAAACTTGACCACAGGCAGCGCAGGCTGCCTGAATCAGTCCTGAGCAATCAATACCACGCGATGAGTCTCCACCCCAAAGATATGGGGTACCCAGAAAACTCAAAGCAACTTCAACAGGATCCTGCAGCAAGTTATCCATAGTCCGTAAATGCTGGTACGGGATGAAACCATGCTTTGTTTGAAAAAAATCTGCGCCTTCAGACAAGACCTGCACCTGGGCGCCAAACGGCAGGAATAAGCAGTCAGCAGATTTTAAATCAGGTTCAATATAGGCATGGCTTGATAGGGTGCAGATCCAATGCGTTTTTATTTCCAGTAACTCCAAGGATTCTGTATAAACATAGCCTGGATATCCACTTTTGATGGAACGACCATAGGACCAACCATCTTTCTGATTCAAAACTTCGAAGGTGTCTCCTAGTAGTAGTTGTCTATCTCTTGGACCGCTGGGAGTTCGACAAACATCAACCACTGGTTCTTTAATTTGGTAGAGCAGTGTCACAGTTTCAAAACTTCTGGGATGGCTTCGAACAGTGCGCGTATCCCTTGACCAACCCCACCTTTTGGTCGGGCAGGAGCACTGCTTGGTTGCCAGCCATAGCAATCAAAATGAATGAATTTTTGTGTGTCACTCACGAAGCGTTTCAAAAAGAGAGCAGCAGTAATAGCGCCAGCAAACCCGCCCTTGGGCGCATTATCTAAGTCTGCAATCCCTGGCTCAATCATAGTTTCATATGGGGCATGTAGAGGCAGTTGCCATACAGGATCATTCACAGTTTGCGCCGCGGTTGCAACCAGATGACTAAGGCCTGCATCATCCGTAAAGTAAGGCGCAATATCTGGCCCGACGGCCACTCTTGCTGCTCCTGTCAATGTGGCAATACAGATCATCAAATCGGGAGGTGTTTCATCAGCAAGAGCTAAAGCATCTGCAAGCACAAGACGACCTTCGGCATCGGTATTATTTATCTCAACAGTAAGGCCCTTCCGGCTGGTGAGAATGTCTTGTGGCCGAAAAGCAGAGTTGCCAATCGCGTTCTCTACCGCGGGAATTAGTACCCGCAACCGCAGTCTCAGGTTAGTGGCCATTATCATCTGTGCGAGCCCCAAGACATGCGCAGCCCCTCCCATATCTTTTTTCATTAAACCCATGGATGAACCAGGTTTGATATTTAACCCACCTGTGTCAAAGCAGACGCCCTTACCAACCAAGGTTAACGATGGGCCATTGTCACCCCATTTCATATCAATCAAGCGCGGTGCGCGAGCTGATGCGCGCCCTACTGCGTGTATCATTGGAAGATTTTGCTTCAACAAAGCGTCTCCCGTGATAACAGAAATCGTGGCTTTATGTTTTTTAGCTAACGTACGCACTTCTTCTTCTAGTTCTGATGGCCCCATATCGTTAGCTGGCGTATTTATTAGATCACGGGTCAGGAATTCCCCAGATATGATTGCGTTTATATGAGCTTCATCAACACCCAATGGGCATATTAATTCTGCTGCATGAGCTGCTTGTGACGCGTATCTGGTGTATCGATATTTAGATAAAGCAAAGCCCAGTGCAAACTCGCTAGCAGTTTGAATATTGTCTTCACGAAGGTTAAATAATGCAGATGGCAATGACGAAATTGCGGATAATGCACCAAACCGGTTTTGACGGCGCTCTTGTTCTGCACCCATTCCGATTGCTGCAAAAATTGGCTCTCCGGTGTCAGTAACCACCAGGGCTTTTCCCAATTGACCAGCCCATCCCTGTGCCTTCGCCCACGTTTGGGCTGCAGCTCCTTGCGCTACAAGCCAAGCCTGCGCCTGATTTTTGGGCACAAGTGATAGTGGGATTGAGGACGTTGCAGTGTCTGCGAAATAGCTTGGGTTTAGCATGGGGTATCCCTGTTAGTGAACTTTTTAATAAAGTAACCACCGCCATCCAATGAATGCAATGCAGCCTATGCTTTGAGTTAAAAAAACGAAATAATAATGGAGAAGGAAAGAATTAATCGATTTTAACCGTATAGCTTTATAACGCGCAAGCACACCGATTGATATTATTTTGTCAGCTGTTTTGAACTCTTTATATAATGTAGCCTTTGAAGCGATAAAGTTCAAAAATTGTTTAATTTATTTTAGGGGTAACCCTAAAATTCTGGGAAATTAGTTTGTAACTTTGTGTTACAATCAACTAAGGTTATGCCTATGGATGCTGTAAAACCCCTCCCAACATACCTTGTTCAACGTTATCATGGTTGGAAAGCTACAACCTTTGAGGACAACCATTCATGGTACCGTCGTTTGGCAAGTGAGGGGCAAAGCCCCCGCGCCATGGTGATTTCATGTTGCGACAGTCGCGTTCATGTTACTGCTATATTTGGGGCGGAACAGGGCGAATTTTTCATCCACCGTAATATCGCTAATTTGGTTCCCGCATACCTTCCTGACGGTGAGCCACACGGGACGTCAGCTGCGGTTGAATATGCTGTAACTGCTCTTAAAGTCGCCCATATTATTGTTTTAGGCCATTCAAGTTGTGGTGGTGTTAATGCCTGTCATGATATGTGTACAGGCAATGCGCCAGAACTTGAAGAAAGCAGCAGCTTTGTTGGTCGCTGGATGGATATACTACGTCCGGGGTTTGAAAAGGTTAAAGATATTTCTGATGCAGAGGAGCGTATTGCGCTGCTTGAACGTGAAGCGGTCATGGTATCGATCGAGAATCTCATGACGTTTCCGTTTGTCCAAGACCATGTCGAGAAGGGTGAACTCACTCTGCATGGCCTTTGGACAGATATTGCCGAAGGGACATTGGAACAATTTGATGTAGTTACGCAAAATTTTGTAAAGATCTAAAAGTTTTTTAATAACATTAATTAGATTGTCGACAAGCCCTGTGCAAAACAAAACACAGCGCTTGTTGTGGTCTGTAAAGCTTGTCAGCCTTTTTTCAGCACTTTGTTTCCCAGAACTTCGGCAATCTGAACAGCATTGAGCGCGGCACCTTTTCGTAGGTTATCAGATACGCACCAAAGATTTAGGCCATTCTCAACTGACACGTCTTGACGAATTCGGCTTATGAAAGTTGCATAATCGCCAACGCATTCGATCGGACTTACATAACCGCCATCTTCGCGCTTATCGATTACCATCAAGCCTGGTGCTTCGCGCAGGATATCACGGGCTTCGTCTTCATCTAAAAATTCTTCAAATTCGATATTGATGGACTCTGAGTGGCCAACAAATACTGGAACGCGCACACAAGTTGCGGTCACTTTGATTGAAGGATCCATAATCTTTTTCGTTTCGGCAATCATTTTCCACTCTTCTTTCGTATCACCGCTGTCCATGAATGCATCGATATGTGGGATTACGTTAAAAGCGATCTGCTTGGTGAATTTGGTTGGGGGTTTGTTGTCGACTGGATTGTAGATAGATTTGGTTTGATCCCAAAGCTCATCAATTGCCTCTTTACCGGCACCCGAAACTGCTTGGTACGTACTGACGACTACGCGCTTGATTGTTGCACGGTCGTGCAAAGGCTTCAGAGCAACAACCATCTGTGCTGTGGAGCAGTTTGGGTTGGCAATAATATTTTTATTTTTACATTCGTGGATCGCATCCGCGTTCACTTCAGGCACAATCAAGGGTACTGCTGGATCATAGCGGTACAAGCTTGAATTATCGATTACCACACAACCAGCTGCTGCTGACTTTGGAGCGTACTCTTTCGTTGTTTCGGATCCAACTGCGAAAAGGGCGATATCCCATCCTGCAAAGTCAAACGTTGCAAGATCCGTCGTCTTCAATGTCTTATCACCAAAGCTGACTTCAGTACCAATAGATCGGCGGCTAGCCAATGCGGCAATTTTCTCAATAGGAAATGCACGCTCGTGTAATATATTTAAAATTTCACGGCCTACATTACCTGTAGCACCGACAATGACGACTTTATAAGACATAGGCTCTTTCCTTGTTGCAAAGAGGGGCACGTTTAGCGTGCTGATCTATTAATGGGAAGGGGTCTAGTCAGTTCGATCCTGTGAAAACAGATAAATAATTAATCCTGCTAACATTGAGGCACTAAACAGCAAAATTACGGCGTTATATGGAGCAAGCGCTCCTGAGGCCTCCGTTATTGTGGCTTCATAAACCCTGCCTGACATATTTTGAATAACTCCAACGCCTCCAATGCCAAACAAATTAATCAAAGTTACGCCACGACCCATCAAATGTTGTGGAAAAAAGCTGCGGCCATGAGCAACTAAAATTGGAAATGATGATCCAAAAAATCCAATACCGGCCATGATAGCTATAGTTGTCCAGTAGTTTGATCCCCCGATGAGGTAAAGCGTGACGCATAATAAGCAGCCACTCAAGTTTCCAGCGAAGATTACCCACTTTCTTGTACCAAATAGGCGGTCTAATGGACCATAGAAAAAATTGCCTGCAATCATAGCGAGCGCCATGCCTGTGGTTGCAACGCCAACCTGAGCCTCGGTAGATCCAAATATATCAGTAAAATAGGGCCCAATCCAAAGGCCTCGCAAACCGGCCGCAGCTGCGTAATTTACTAAAACCAGTGGAAGAATAAACCAAATTGCTGGCATACGCAACAAATCAAGAATGCTTCCTTTTTGTGCTGTTTCGACTTTGGGCGGGTCTTTGACAATTACATAGCAAATGGCTGCAACCGCAATAGTTAATAAGCCAATAAGTGCGATTGCCGTGCGCCACCCAATGGTATCGACTAAAAATGTCATTGGGTAGGCTGCACCAATATTACCCAGTGATCCAATTCCTAGAATGAACGCAGCCATCGTTGCAAAAGCGGCAGAGGGAAAACTGCGCGCCAGAACATAATAGGATGCCATAAGCACTGGAGAGCATCCAATACCAATTAAGGCCATCGCTGCGCTAATGTGCCAAGGGGTCGTAGCAAGTGAGAAAAGTAACGTCCCACCGCCTGCACCAAGTGCTAGTAATACTGCGTTTGTGCGCTTGGGGCCAAGGGTGTCTAAGGCCCAACCCACAGGTATTTGCATCAAAGCAAACGCCAAAAACCAATATCCAGATGCTGACGATAATTGTACCGCAGTCGCACCTATCTCGACCTGCAAAGGTGCTGCCAGTACAGCCAAGAAAGCCCGGTAGAATTGCGACAACACATACGCCATCGTCAAAATTACTAAGGTAGAGCGCATGTTATTCTCCGATCATTCTTTGTGGTGACACGCCCATGGGTTTTGGTAAAGTCACAAGTGTCCCCTTGTGACTTTGTAGTCAGTTCATTAGCCTTAAATTTAGATTTAAGAAAAGGCTCTTTAACTATGGAAATTTCTGGAAAAAC
This sequence comes from Planktomarina sp., assembly GCA_028822275.1. Classification (GTDB taxonomy): domain Bacteria; phylum Pseudomonadota; class Alphaproteobacteria; order Rhodobacterales; family Rhodobacteraceae; genus Planktomarina. Next base: position 6,900 of record JAPKEA010000047.1, read on the forward strand.
AGTGCTAATAACTGGTGCAAGTCGTGGCATTGGTGCCGCAAGTGCTCGGCATTTGGCAGCTCTGGGGGCCAATGTCGTTTTGACATCCCGCAGCGCAGATGTCTTGCAAAGCTTAGCGGCTGAGCTCGGTCCGCAGGCTAAAGCCGTTCCCTGTGATGTTTCGAATTACAGTCAAGTGCAGACTGCAGTTCAAACTGCACTAGTAACTTTTGGTAGCTTAGACGTCTTGGTAAACAATGCTGGACTTCTGGGTACTGTTCGCCGCTTAGGAGATCTTACACCAGATGAATTTGATCAGGTAATAGACGTGAACGTAAAAGGCGTTTTCTATATGATGAAAGCCGCTCTTCCAGTTATGATTTCACAAGGCGCAGGTAAAATCATAAATGTGTCATCGGGTGCTGCCTATGGGGTGCTAGAGGGTTGGAGCCATTATTGCGCTTCAAAAGCTGCAGTTTTGCAGCTTACTCGCTCAGGGCATGAAGAGTATGCCGATAAGGGTATCACTTGTTTGGGGTTGAGCCCAGGAACAGTAGCCACTGATATGCAAGTTCAGATCAAAGCCTCAGGCATCAATCCTGTCAGTAAGCTCGAGATATCAGATCATATACCAGCCTCAGATGTCGCGCAGGCGGTTGCCCACTTATGTGGACCTGCCGGTGCAGATTATGCTGGAGAAGATTTTCACCTTAAAAAGCCTGAAGCACGTTCTGCTGCAGGCTTGCCGCCGCGTTAGGTTATGGGGTCAAGCTAAAACTACAGTTTGTTACCCGCTCTGCATCAACCCTTTTTTATAAATTCCTTTAGGTGTCAGAGACTTGCTGTCAACCTTGCAACGATTGCGTTACCCATTTCTGAAGTTGTTACAGGCTGCTCTCCGTCTGCTTGCAAGAGGTCAGCAGTCCGAACACCATCAGCTAGAACGCCTTCAACGGCGTTTTCTATTCGTGTGGCCTCTTTACCCATATTAAACGAATAGCGAAGAGCCATTGCGAAGGATAAGACGCATGCGGATGGGTTTGCTTTGCCTTGGCCTGTAATGTCTGGTGCTGATCCGTGAACGGGTTCATATAATGCCTTTGGTCTACCATTATCCATCGGTGAACCGAGGCTGGCAGACGGGAGCATACCAAGAGAGCCCGTCAGCATAGCCGCGCAATCTGATAAAATATCACCAAACAAGTTGTCAGTTAGGATCACGTCGAATTGTTTTGGTGCACGTACCAGCTGCATTGCGCCATTATCCGCATACATGTGGGACAACTCTACATCGGAATATTCAGCTTGGTGAACTTCACTTACAACATCGCGCCATAGAACCCCAGCCTCCATCACGTTCGCTTTTTCCATTGAACAAACCCGATTACTGCGGCGCTGAGCCAATTCAAAAGCTGCACGAGCAACACGAGCGATTTCAGATTCAGTGTAGCGGTGGGTGTTAATGCCAACGCGCTCATTGCCTTCTTTGAATATTCCTCGGGGTTCGCCAAAGTAGCTGCCTGACGTTAGTTCGCGCACTATCATAATATCTAAGCCAGCAACTAAATCGCGCTTGAGTGATGAAAAATCGGCTAAGGCGTCGAAACATTGTGCTGGACGAAGGTTGGCAAATAGGTCCATTTCTTTGCGTAGCCGCAGTAATCCACGCTCCGGTTTCACACTAAAATCTAAGTTATCATATTTTGGCCCACCAACAGCTCCCAGAAGAACTGCATCGACAGACTGTGCTTTTGCCATTGTTGCGTCATGTAAAGCAACACCGTGTGCATCATAGGCAGCACCACCAACGAGATCTTCGGAAACTTCAAAACTGATGCCACGATGGTTGCTAAGCCAGTCAATTATCTTTCGAACTTCGACCATTACTTCTGGACCAATACCATCGCCTGGCAAGATAAGGAGGGAGGGAGTGCTCATGAGTAGCCCTTTCGTAATTTGCAGTTTATTGCCTAAACCCAAGGCGTCACTTTAGCCATTTTTGTTTCAAAGTCGTCAATAGAGGTTGATTTTTCCATTGTTAGACTAATGTCATCAAGACCATTGATCAGGCAATGTTTACTATGTGGATCCACGTTAAATTGAACTATCTCACCGTCCGAAGTTTCTATCTGTTGATTTTCAAGGTCAACAACCATTCGAGCGTTGCTACCTTTCTCTGCATCTTTCATCAGAAGGGTCAATTGTTCTTCTTTGACAATGACTGGTAAAATACCGTTCTTAAAGCAATTGTTGAAAAAAATATCTGCAAAGCTAGTCGAAACAACACATCGTATACCGTAGTCTAACAATGCCCATGGGGCGTGTTCACGTGATGAGCCACATCCAAAGTTATCACCCGCAATCAAAATATTTGCGTCCCGGTAAGCGTCGTTGTTCAGAACGAAATCAGGGTTTTCATCGCCGTTTAAGTCATAACGCATTTCGTGAAACGCGCTTACACCCAAACCGGAGCGTTTAATTGTCTTAAGAAACTGTTTTGGAATAATCATATCAGTATCGATATTGATCAGTGGCATTGGAGCTGCAATTGCTGTCAGTTTTTCAAATTTTTCCATTACATCATTTTCCGCACATCAGTAAGTTTTCCTGTGAGAGCCGCTGCTGCAGCCATGACGGGGCTCATTAAGTGGGTGCGTCCACCACGGCCTTGGCGACCTTCAAAATTGCGGTTTGAGGTGGCTGCACAGCGTTCACCCGGTTGCAATTGATCAGGGTTCATAGCCAAGCACATGGAGCAGCCAGCAAGGCGCCACTCAAAACCAGCCTCTTTGAAAATATCTGCCAGACCTTCTTCTTCAGCCTGGGCCCTAACAAGGCCGGACCCTGGAACTACCATCGCGCGCATGCCATGCTTGATCTTTTGACCCTTCAAAATCGCAGCGGCGGCTCGTAGATCTTCGATCCGGCCATTAGTGCAAGAGCCAATAAAGACTGTATCGATTGTAATATCCTGCAGGGGTGTGCCAGCTGTGAGGCCCATGTAGTCCAAACTGCGCTTTGCGGCTTCTACTTTGCCCCCAGTAAAGTCCTCAGCGGCGGGTACATGCGCTGTGATGGGCAATACATCCTCAGGGCTCGTACCCCAAGTGACAACTGGTGCAATATCCTCACCTTTTAATGTGAGCACCTTGTCGAAATATGCGTCATCGTCGGAATACAGCGTTTTCCAATTGGTCAGCGCAGCCTCCCAGGTTTTTCCTGATGGAGCGTTTGGACGGCCTTTGCAGTATTCAAAAGTAGTTTCATCTGGTGCTATTATGCCAGCGCGGGCCCCGCCCTCGATTGCCATGTTACAGACCGTCATCCGGCCTTCCATCGACAGGCTGCGGATGGCTTCGCCACAATATTCGATCACATATCCTGTACCACCGGCGGTGCCAGTCTCTCCGATTATGGCCAGTGTGATGTCCTTGGCTGTCACGCCTGGACGCAGCTGACCCGTGACCTCAACTCTCATATTCTTTGATTTTTTCTGGATTAAAGTCTGAGTCGCCAGAACATGCTCAACTTCTGAGGTACCAATGCCATGGGCCAAAGAGCCAAAGGCACCGTGGGTGGCAGTGTGACTGTCTCCGCACACAATGGTCATGCCCGGAAGGGTCCAACCCTGCTCAGGGCCGATTATATGCACAATACCCTGGCGTACATCGTCGACAGGATAGTAAACTAGTCCAAACTCGCGCGCGTTGACGTCGAGTGCTTCCACCTGAATACGGCTTTCTTCGTTCTCGATGCCCTGAAGGCGATCCAATGTTGTCGGGACATTGTGATCTGGAACCGCGATGGTTTTTTCCGGTGCGCGCACCTTACGACCTGTCATGCGAAGGCCTTCGAAAGCCTGTGGACTAGTCACCTCATGAACTAGATGGCGATCAATGTATAAAAGACAGATACCATCCTCGGCTTCATGCGCAATATGCGTATCCCATATTTTGTCGTAGAGTGTTTTAGGGGCCATATCAGGCGCTCCTTATCTAGTTGAAACTATAAGACGAAATTTGTTATCTGGCACTTTGACGTAATAGCATTGATTTTGCCATGCCAAAAAAGCGCCAGGGTAGCCGAGCACTATCTGGTAAGTTAAAAATTATTTTCATGGTTTGGAATTAACGTGCAAGAAGCCTGTATACAAGGCTGGTATGAAAATTTTTGATTGGTTCATTTGGTAGTTTATCCGTGGCCCGTGCTAGAAGCAGTAATTTTAGAGGACGCTTTCGCTACAATCATAAGAGATTGATTGATCTGGTATGGTCGTGTCCATATCGCATAAATAGTTATAAAAAAACGTTAAAATATGAACATGGGTCAATACAAGCAAGCAATTGAGGAATCTAAATTAGAATGCTATGGAGACCTACCCGGCGCCGGGATGATGCGGCGTTTTGTTTGGAGGACAAGGTCCTGTCTTTGACGTCTAACGCGGAAAGATCCGCGCGCAAATTAGTAAAAAGCCAATCGAGCGCAACGAGTGATGCTATATTAGCTGCCGTATTGAAATCTCTAGAAGATGATAAGGCAGAGGATGTCGTGCAGATTGATCTGCGTGGTAAATCGGAAATTGGTGATCACATGGTGATCTGCTCTGGCCGTTCAACGCGGCAGGTTGCGTCCATTTCTGAGAAGCTCAAGGATCGTCTGAAGACCGAACTCGGTATTTTTTCAAAATTGGAAGGGAAGGGGACCGGTGATTGGGTTCTTGTCGATACAGGTGATGTGATTGTGCATGTATTCCGTCCAGAAGTTCGTGAGTTTTATCAACTTGACGAGATGTGGTTGGAGACAGGTTCTATTAGACCTTCTGACGATTAATGCGATTGCGCATTGTTACCATTGGGCGCCAACGCAATGGCCCCGAAAAAGATCTAATAGATGATTATATTTCGAGGTTTAACCGTACCGGGCGCGTGGTGGGGCTTGGTCCAGCTGAGATCATTGAGCTTGAAGACAAAAAAAATGGTGGTAAAGCTGCAGAGGCAATTTTGCTGTTGAAGCCAATTACAGCGAGTGCATACGTTGTTGCATTAGATGAACGCGGAATGCAGCAAACATCGCCTGAGTTTGCCAAGAAAATAGTAAGCATCCGAGATGATGCCCCATCTGAATTATTTTTTGTTATTGGGGGGGCTGACGGCCTGGATGCTGAGGTCTTGAACAGGTCTGATGCGAGGTTAAGTTTTGGGAAAATGGTTTGGCCCCACATGTTGGCGCGTGTCATGCTAACAGAACAGCTTTACCGGGCAGCGTCTATTTTGACTGGAGGCCCATATCACCGTGTCTAGGATTGATGCATCCAGGAAAGTCTATTCGTGCGTTTTAGAATTTTAAATCTGGGGCTTACGTCTTGGTTAAATAAGATTAGGCTAAGTGAGAATCTCAAACGCTTTTTTTGGACATTTGCCTCTTATGATTGACGTCTTACTTAAAACAATTCCATTTTTTGCTATTGTTGGTTTGGGCTATGTAGCTGCGCGCACCAAATTCTTTCCCGAAATAGCTACACAATTTCTTACAAA
>JAPKEA010000420.1 GCA_028822275.1 Planktomarina sp.
TCATGAGTTCTACATTTTGAAAAGGTTTTCTCGTACTGCCAACGATATTCAATTTTAAAAAAAGGCTCGGCATTCATTTAGTATTTATTGGCATTAAACACCAACATCTCGTGTAGTCATTAATCTTACGCCCTCAATACGCCAAACGCCGTCAAGGTTAATCATTTTGTATGCCAAAATATGGTATTGCCCCAGTGCATCACGAATTTCAATCTTTTGCCAGATTTCATCTTCAAACCTCTCCAACGTCAGGAAAAGTACGTCTGACGGTCTATAGACCATCGGGTAGCCCTTCTGGACCATCGCTCCAAAACGTTCTGCAGTTCCAAAAATACTACGAATATTTGGCGCGGCTATCTCAAAAGCGGAGACAAAATCATCATCCTGAAATGCATCCAACTGAGCTTGAATCGTAGTCTTGATTTCAGCTTCATTAGCCACCGTGGGCGCAAAGCTTGCAGCCCACAGAACCAGCGCAATAACGAAATATTTCATAACTCTCTCCGGTTGTATGTGGAGATCGAATTAGCCCACAACAGTAATTCGTCAAATTAGCTGAGCTCTCCAGCCAAACCTTTATTAATTAAGGCGACACTTTCTTTGATTCCGAGAAGTGCTATGAAGCCTCCAAACCGTGGGCCTTGCGACGCTCCTAAAAGAACCTCGTACAAAGCTTTAAACCAATCACGCATCTGATCAAATCGCTCACGTCCACACGAGAAAACCAAACTTTGCAGCGCGTCTGGGTCCAAGCCTTGGTCCCAAGAGGTCAAGCCATCACGTAAAGCAATCAACGCTTCACGTTCAAGCTCAGATGGTGTTCTAAATATCTTTGCAGGTTTCACAAAATCATTATAGTAACGAACTGCAAAACCTGCAGCAGCGTCAAGATCCGGATTTGTTTTAGCAGAGGCATCTGGTGCATACCGCTGAATAAAACCCCAAAGATGGTTTTTGTCTTCCGCTCCCGAAACCGACGCAAGATTCAAAAGCATTGAAAAAGGTACTACCATTTTGCTTTCTGGAACATTACCGCCATGGATATGCCATACCGGGTTATTTAGTCGTCCTTTGTCGTCTTGCGTGGCGTATGCCCGCAACTGCTGATGATATTCATCCATTGCTTTCGGAATTATGTCAAAATGCATCCGTTTGGCAGTTTTGGGCTTGAGGTACATAAAATACGAAAGGCTTTCGCTGCTGGCATAAGTCAACCATTGATCAATCGAAACTCCATTCCCAGAAGTCTTCGAAATCTTCTGCCCGTTTTCATCCAAAAATAGCTCATAGCTAAAATGTTCCGGTGCACGATGGCCAAGAATACGACAAATCTTGTCGTAGATGGGCGTGTTGGTAGAATGATCTTTCCCATACATTTCAAAATCAACCCCAAGGGCCGCCCAGCGGGCGCCAAAATCCGGTTTCCACTGTAATTTCACATTGCCACCGGTTACGGGCAGTGTCATTTCTTTACCTTCTTCAGTATCAAACGTGACTGTGCCGTCTTTGGCATTTACACTTTTCATTGGGACATACATCACCCGTCCAGTATCTGGATTTATTGGGAGGAAAATTGAATATGATTTACGGCGCTCTTCACGCAGGGACTTAAGCATCACGTCCATGATTGCATCGTAGTTTTTTACTGCGCAAAGTAGGACCTCATCCAATTGACCGCTTCCGTAGAATTCCGTCGCACTGATGAACTCATATTCAAAGCCAAAGGCGTTCAAGAATCTACGCAGCATTGCATTGTTATGATGTCCAAAGCTTTCAAACTTTTCAAATGGATCTGGAACAGAAGTTAGGGGTCTCTGCAAATGCTCAATCAATCTATCCGGATTTGGAACGTTGCTGGGAATTTTTCGCATCCCATCCAAATCATCAGAAAAACAAACAAGTTTGGTAGGAATATCACTGATTTCTCTAAAAGCACGCATCACCATCGATGTGCGCGCAACTTCGCCAAACGTACCAATGTGCGGCAGTCCACTTGGCCCATAACCTGTTTCAAACAATACATAGCCCTTTTCAGGAAGTGTTTTTTGAAAGCGCTTTAAGATCTGACGCGCTGCGTCAAAAGGCCATGCTTTAGATTGGAACGCAGCTTCACGCAGATCAGACATATCAAACTCCAGGTTTCCTACCGGTTCCCTATTGCCGTGTGGCCTTAGGGTCAATAAGTTGTCTGAACAAGCTTTAAAGGACATTTATAAATTGACTGACTTAGCACCAGTACTTTCGCCACAAGATTGTCTCGTTGCCGTTATGATCGCAGTATCTGCAAGTGACGAAAATATTCGCACCGCGGAACTGGTAACAATTCAATCAATTGTTAATCATTTACCAATTTTCAGCAAATACGATGTTGATCGAATCAAGGCAGTTGCCGCATTAGTGCTAGATCTTCTTACTAAAGAGGATGGCCTTGATACTCTTTTCAGCCTTGTTCGCAATGAATTACCCACTGGTTTAAATGAAACAGCTTATGTGATGGCATGTGACGTTGCTGCAGCAGATGGAAAGCTTGGGCAAGATGAACTACTAATGCTCAGTGAAATTCGCCACGAATTGAGCATTGATAGGCTTCATGGAGCCGCTATCGAGCAAGCTGCTCGTGCAAGATTCCGCAACCTAGCTTAAAAACCAACGCGTCATTAAACTATCCGTAAAAGATGGGTAATTGGTGCGGCCATCTGAAAGCAACGTCAAAAGTAATGCATACGAAAATATATTAACTAAAAGACTGGTAACACTTTTCTTTCGCT
>JAPKEA010000048.1 GCA_028822275.1 Planktomarina sp.
CCTGAATAAAAATTTAGTTGGACGCTGGGCAGGATTGGAATTTTCAAAAAAAACTCCAACCTTTTGGCTGGAGTTTTTTTTAGCAATGATCTATCCTAGTTTGCGTTACTCGCTGCTGCCCATAAACATTAGCAAGAAAGAGAACATGTTCAGGAAGTCTAAGTAAAGGTTTAACGCGCCGAAAATGGCTGATTTGGCTAGCCACTCTTGGTCGCCGTGATGGGCATGTGCTAAATACTGGTTCTTAATTGTTTGCGTGTCGTAGGCCGTCAATGCTGCAAAAACCAGAACGCCAATGCCTGAAATTGCGAACATCAGGGCAGGGGACTGAAGGAAGATATTAACTATCATAGCTACGACAAGGCCAATAACTCCCATTACTAGGAAGCTACGCATGCCTGACATGTCACGTTTGGTAACGTAGCCGAACAAGGACAAACCAGCAAAAGCAATTGACGTCACCAGAAATGTTTGAGTGATTGAATACCCGGTATAGCGGATAAATATAGAACTAAGGGAGAGGCCGATTAGAGTTGCAAAGATGAAAAAGAACAGCTGAGCACCCGCAGCAGATGCTCGCCGCATAACGGCTCCCATCCCAAGAAACAATACTGCCAATGGGGCAAACATGATTACGTATTTTAGGCCCGTGCCATAAATCAAGTACCCAAAGTTTGTCAGCATTTTTCCGTTTGGTAATTGGGCGACCACCTGGCTTTGATCAGTCGTGGTAGCAAGACCTGCAATGGCCCATGCTGCCAAAGCTGTTATAAGCATGCCTACGGACATCGTACCGTATACTTTGTTCATGTGCGCCCGCAACCCGGCATCTATTGCCGCGGTGCGGGTACCTGAATTGGCGGTTACTGTGTTATAGTCGGCCATTTTGGTCTCCAAAGTTTGCAAGATCGTTCGAATTTTATATTGAGGTTAATATTGGTGCATCTTTGACTGATTTCAAGAGAATTAACTGTTTCATCGGTAAAATTTAATAAAAAAGTGTTAAATTTATTATATCTTGCCTTGCAATTTTAGCCTGATCTTAGGGGGCCTATTTGAAGCCCTCTATAACAACCTTTCCTGCAGACTTGCGTTCTTTCAAATATGTGAGCGCATTAAGTGCATCTGAGAACTCAAATTTCTTGCTAATATGAGGACTTAAAGCACCCTGCTCGATAAGTTTGAAAATCTGTGATAAACTTTCTGTTACCAGATGTGGCGCAAAGTTTAGATAGCCTCCCCAGTAAAATCCTTTTACGTCAACGTTTTTTACTAATAAGTGGTTTGCCTTTATCTGAGGAACTTCACCGCTGGCAAACCCGATCACCAAATACCGCGCCTCCGGCCGGCAACACCGCAGGGCCGTCGCAAAATTTTCGCCTCCAATTGGATCATAGACTACATCAACACCACCTATGCCTTTAATAATTGCGTGGATATCCTCCGTGCTGCTGTCAATCAAGATATCGGCTCCGCGTGTCCGACAAACATCAAGCTTTTCTCTTCCGCGCGCAACGGCGACGACCTGTGCCCCTAAAGCCTTGCCAATCTCCACTGCAGTTAATCCAACGCCGCCTGATGCGCCTAGAACCAAAAGTGTATCGCCTGGCTTCAAGTTCGCTCGGTGTGTCAATGCCAGATGTGATGTTCCGTAAGCGATCAAGCTGCAAGCGGCTTGCTCAAAGCTCAATGCGTCAGCAATTTTTAGACATCGAGATTCATCTGCCGCTGCGTATTCCGCTAAACCGCCCGATCCAGCAAAAGCAGCTACACGTTCTCCAATTTTAAAACCTTTCACAGTCTCTCCCAAAGCCACCACAGTTCCTGCAATTTCCATACCCAGAGTAAATGGTAGGTTTGGAGTTTCTTGATATGTGCCTTTTATCATTAATAAATCTGCGAAATTGAGGCTACAAGCCGTGACACTAATTAAAATTTCGGTTGGAGAAATTTTTGGGTGAGGGACTTCAACAAATACTGGTGGAGTTGCGTGTTTTTCTACTTGAAGTGCGCGCATCAGTTTGACCATTCTTCAGTTTGGATGAATTTTTAACACGCTAGTCAGCTTAGGCTCAAAGTTCCAGTACTCAATCGCTTGCTTGACCGCGATGGACTGCTGACCATAAATGGGGGTGACACTAGGAAGCGCACTCCATGACCCAAAATTATCTTGATGCAGACGTGATTTTGTCCATTGCTTTTCGGGTTGCTGATGCAGCTGCTATTGAAACTTTAAAATGGTTTAGAGCCCCCCAACTTTTAGCCAATAATAAGCTTCAAGCTGGATACGACCCTGTAACTCAAGCAGATTGGGCTGCTGAGTATGCTATGCGCTCAGTCTTGGATAAATTTTGTCCGAATGATGCTGTGGTTGGTGAGGAGGAGCAAGATAAACTAGGAACCTCGGGCTTATCGTGGGTGCTTGATCCAATTGATGGGACGCGGGGTTATATGAGCGGAACGCCGACTTGGGGTACCTTAATAGCCCTTAATGACGGAGTTTCACCAGTTTTAGGTATCATTGACCAACCCTATATCGGCGAACGGTACGTTGGTGGTTTAGGGCATGCCTTCATGGAACGCAAAGGGGTTCGCGTCAGTTTGCAGACACGCGCCACCTCAGATCTGAGCGACGCCATAATTTTTACAACCTTCCCTGAAGTAGGCTCTGCAAAAGAAGCAGAGGCATTTCGTGCGGTAGCTGATGCCTGTAAGTAAGTGCGTTATGGAATGGATTGTTATGCCTATGCGTTACTTGCCGCTGGCCACATTGATCTAGTTATTGAGGCTGACCTTAAATCCTATGATATTCAGGCCCCAATTGCTTTGGTTAGGGCCGCAGGTGGAATAGCTACTAATTGGGCTGGTGACAATCCGATGAACGGGGGTTCCTGCATTTGTGCTGCAAATGCACAGGTTCATGCATCAGCACTTAAAATATTAAAACACTACGATCATGACTGATACGCTAATTCAAAATGCACGCCTTGTCCTTATCATGGATGCAAGACGCAGGGCACTTTCTAACTGTGACGTCTTAATCCGAGGTGGATTAATAGCAGCGGTTGGCTCTGGGCTTTCATCCGCAGGGTGCCGGGTTGTAAATGCGGATGGCTGTTTGGTTACACCTGGTTTAATCAATACCCACCATCATCTTTACCAAACAATGACGCGCGCCGTTCCTGACGCTCAGGACCAGACCCTGTTTGGCTGGCTGAAAACTCTTTATCCGATTTGGTCTGCTATGCGTCCTGATGATTTTTTTACGTCAGCACAAGTTGGAATGGCAGAGTTGCTGTTGTCAGGTTGCACGACAACCTCGGACCACCTGTACATTTATCCGAACGGAGCGCGCCTAGAAGATACGATCGAGGCTGCAAACGAAATCGGAATGCGATTTCAGCCGACACGTGGTGCGATGAGTATTGGAGAAAGTGATGGTGGCCTACCCCCCGACCACTTAGTTGAACATGAGCCAGAAATATTAGAGGATATGATCCGGGTCATCGATGCCTTTCACGATCCAAGTCACGGATCCATGGTGCGAGTTGGCGTTGCGCCGTGTTCACCCTTCTCCGTCAGTCGTGAGCTGATGCGAGATACCGCCATATTGGCACGGGACAAAGGTGTGATGATGCATACCCATTTAGCTGAAAATGAGGAAGATATTGCCTACAGTATTGATAAATTTGGAGTACGTCCTGGACAATATGTAGAAGATCTTGGGTGGGTTGGTCCTGACGTTTGGCATGCGCATTGTGTTAAACTAAATGCGCAAGAAATAGAGCTTTTTGCTCGTACTAAAACAGGTGTGGCTCATTGCCCGTGTTCCAATTGTCGCTTAGCCTCGGGAATTGCCCCTATACGCGCAATGCGCGATGCTCGGGTTCCAGTTGGATTGGGAGTAGATGGATCAGCCTCGAACGATAACGGAAATTTAATGGCTGAGGCGCGTCAAACCATGTTGCTGCAGCGCGTTGCCTTAGGGGCCGGGGCTATGTCTGCGCATGAAGCTCTAGAGATTGCCACCCTAGGGGGTGCTCAGGTTTTGGGGCGCACCGACTGTGGATCTTTGAGCGTTGGCCAATGCGCAGATTTAGCAATCTGGGACATGAATGATGTAAATGCTGCAGGAAATTGGGATCCAGCTGCGATCTTGCTTGCTGGCCCAAGTTTGGCCCGTGATGTTTTCGTTAATGGGAAACATATTGTGGCTGCTGGGCAGATTACGACTGTTGACCAACGGGCATTGGCAGCCCGGCAAAACAAGCAAAGTACAGCCCTTCGGAGCCGTGTATAAACTTATCCTATAGCGTCGCCTGCGATCCAGACGTCGCGTATTGCTCGATCGTCGCCCATCATGATGGTTGGAAAGAGGGTTTCCCAAAAGTCTTCTGCATTGTTAACACGCTGGGCTATCCCAGGAGTTGAGCTTAAATCTAGGATACAGAGATCAGCTTCAGCGCCAATGCCAAGGTGTCCAATAATACCTCGAAGATGCAATGCTTGCGCTGATCCTTCGCTGGCCAGCCACATGAGTTGAGCGGGGTGTAGTACGGCCCCTCGCAATTGTGCTACCTCATAAGCTGCGGCCATTGTGCGCAGCATTGAGAAATTGGATCCCCCACCAATATCTGTCGCTAGCCCTATGCTAACTTTGGCTTTCGCGAGCCCCATGAGGTCGAACAGGCCAGAACCAATGAACGTATTTGACGTAGGGCAGTGCACTACAGAGGCGCCAACCTCGGCCAATCTGGCCGCTTCACGTGGTTCAAGATGTATAGAATGCCCATATACGCCACGTTCGCCGAGAAGGCCGTAACTCTCGTATGTGTCAAGATAATCGCGGGCATCTGGAAATAGATTTTTTACCCAAGCAACCTCTTCGCGTTGCTCGGATAGATGCGTTTGCATAAGGCATGTGGGGCGTTCGGCCCAAAGCGCTCCGAGAGCCTGCAATTGTTCAGGTGTTGAGGTGGGTGAAAATCTAGGCGTGATTGCATAGATTGCGCGACCGTTGCCGTGCCAAGCGTCAGCAAGTGCCTTGCTTTCATCGTAAGCGCGCTGGGCGGTGTCCACCAAACCGTCTGGGGCATTGCGGTCCATGCAGGTTTTACCACCGATTACCCGCATTCCGCGATTTGCCGCAGCCTCGAAATATGCAGTCACTGAAGTTGGCGAGGAGGTGCAGTAACTTGCCATTGTTGTTGTGCCATGCGCCAAAGCCATATCCAAATAACTCACTGCAATATCTGCAGCATAGCTTGGATCTGACAGGCGCATCTCCTCTGGAAATGTGTAGCTGTTGAGCCAATCTATTAGCCGTTTACCCCAGCTTGCGATAATAGCGGTTTGTGGGTAGTGGACGTGGGCGTCAACAAAGCCAGGTAAAATTAAATCATTTCCATAATCAGTAATGGCCGCGCGCGGATATGCTTCAAGTAGGGCGCTTCGTGAACCACGCTCAATGATATGACCGTCCTGGATCACGATTGCGCCATCACTTTGATGATGTGAAACATTTTCCCAGTCTTGTGCAAACGGGTCGCCGTCAAACCACAAGGTCTGGCCCAACAGTAATTTTTGATCCAATGGATATTCTCCCAAATGCACATGTGCCGGGCTTCACCTTGTCATAGGCTCAGCAACTTCGTAAAGGCAGGTATGTCAATTATCACAGATAATAAACTGAAACTGAATGATGTATTAGATAATCAGAGGGTATCCGATATCTGTGTGGCCGTTGACCAAAAAGGTTTGTTCCGACTTCATGAATTGTTAGACCCTCTTAGCCCCAAGGATATTATTTTATTTTTTGGCTTCGTGGGTCTTGCTGCTTGGATGTTGCTATGAACTCGGACACTCTCAAAGTGGAGGCACGCATGGCCGCTTTTGTGCGGCGCAAAAAAGCGTTTGAAGCTCAAAGTGGAGAGGTCAGTGGTGTTTTGTCTGAGGTTCTTGTGGAATACCGCGGCGTTCCACTCGCAGGATTTATGCCAATCAACACCGAAATCGATCCGCTCGCTTCAATGGCTGAGGCATCTGAGCATGGGATGGTTGGCATTCCGGTGATTGAGGCGACGGCAACGCCTTTAAAATTTGCACAATGGGCGCCAGACACTGAATTAGTCGTGGGTGCGTTTGGGGCAAAAATACCTGCCCAAATAGACTGGATGGTCCCCGAAATTTTGATTGTGCCTCTAGTAGCATGGGACCCTAAAGGTGGCCGTCTGGGTTATGGGGGAGGATTTTATGATCGAACACTAGAAGAACTTCGTGCGCATGGACCTATTCTTGCAATTGGTTTTGCGTTCAATGCGCAGATGGCAAGAGATTTGCCACTGGAAACAACTGATCAACCTTTAGATATGATTGTCACTGAGGATGCGGTTATTATCATAAAAAACTAAACTGGGTGCCGGGCACAATTTCAAACCTCCCATCTGTTAGATTGAGAACACGGTCCAAGATAACGCTGAATATAATATAAAAAATGACTGCTTTGGGTGCAGATCTCAGCCTTATCTTGCCATAATGCTAATTGAGATTTAAGAGCATAATATGAAAATTCTTTACCTTGGTGATGTAATGGGCCGCTCTGGGCGGCAGGGAATTACAGACGAGCTTCCAAGCCTCCGGACGCGATTGAATGCGGACTTTGTTGTGGTTAATGGTGAGAATGCCACAAGTGGCATGGGCTTATCTGGCAAACACGCGCAAGGTCTTCTTGCGGCGGGAGCGGATTGCATAACGCTGGGTGATCACGCGTTTGATCAGAAAGATATGCTGCAATTCATAGAAACTGAACCTCGTATATTACGACCATTGAATTTCTCTAAATCTGCACCTGGCCGTGGGGCTGCGCTGTTAACAGCTACTCGAGGACGTAAAGTTCTAGTGATGCAGGTTTTGGGTCAGGTTTTCATGAAGCGACCGTTTGATGATCCGTTCTCGGCCGTTGATGCAATCCTAAGTCGCCATCCTTTGGGGGGACAGGCAGCTGCAATTGTTGTGGATATGCATTGTGAAGCCACCTCGGAAAAAATGGCGATGGGGCATTTTTGTGATGGTAAGGCAAGTATGGTTGTCGGAAGTCATACCCATGTGCCTACCGCCGACGCGCAGATTTTGGAGCGAGGAACCGGGTTTCAAAGTGACGCAGGCATGTGCGGTGACTATAATTCTATAATTGGGATGCAAAAAGCTGAACCTTTACGTAGGTTCATTACTGGCATGCCAAAAGCAAGGTTTGAACCGGCCTTAGGGGCAGCAACGCTCTGTGGGCTGTTTGTTGAGACGGATGACTCAACAGGCAAAACTAAATCAATTGAGATGATCCGTCACGGTGGCCGCCTGAGCCAAAGTCCAAGTTCGGCACCATAGGCTTAATGACTCGTTTGATCCCTTTTGCGTGGTTGCTATTTATTGGTACGAGCTGGGGGCTAACACAACCTTTGACCAAGATAGCCGTGAGTACTGGCTATCAACCCTTTGGAATAATTTTTTGGCAAATGGTAATTGGAGTAATCATTCTTGGAACGGTCAATTATCTACGCCGAAGACCTTTACCTTTAAACCCTCGCGTTATTTTGTTTTATTTTTTGTTTGCGATGATTGGTACACTTATTCCGAACGCCTCGTCTTATCATGCCTATACTGTGTTGCCTTCGGGCATAATGTCGTTGCTTTTGTCTTTGATCCCAATGATGGCCTTTCCCATTGCTCTCGTTTTGGGCTTAGATGAGTTTAATATTAAGCGGCTCGCTGGGCTTTCATTGGGTCTCGCTGCCGTGTTGTTAATTGTGGGTTTGCCCACAGCCTTACCAGACCCAGCAATGCTTGCTTTCATTCCTTTAGGTATTCTAGCCAGTTTGATGTATGCTTTCGAAGGAAATTTTGTTGCGCGATTTGGGACTGGAGGCGTTGGGCCTGTTCAATTATTGCTGGGCTCATCGATTGTAGGCGCTGTGATAATGGGCCCCTTGTCTGTTGCAACCGGCCAATGGATCAATCCACTGCATTCCTGGCATGCGGAGGACTGGGCTTTGATCGGCTCTGCTTTCATCCACTCTTTTGTTTATACGCTTTATGTGATGATTGTTCGAAACTATGGCCCCGTTTTTTCGGTTCAAGTGAGTTATTTGGTAACAGCCACTGGATTGGGTTGGGCAATGTTAATTTTAGGAGAGCGTTATACTGGCCCAGTTTGGCTGGCTTTAGGGCTTATGTTTATTGGAATGTATTTGGTAAGTCCGCAATTTAATGACAACAATGGTGTGGGACGTACACCTAATTGACATTTTGCAGGCTTTATTTTTGCTGCTAATCGATGCCCTAATCGCCTCATAATATATTCTTTTTTTTTGAACTTTTATCTGGAATAAATATTATAGTGGCCAAAAGATTAAAATTAAGGGAATCGAAACTGTAACAACGAGAATTTCAAGTGGTAGCCCAAGGCGCCAGTAATCCCCAAAAGAATAGCCTCCAGGTCCCAAAATAAGTGTATTATTTTTATGCCCAATTGGTGTTAAAAAGGCGGCAGACGCTGAAATTGCAACGGCCATCAGGAAAGGATCTGGGTTCACTTCAAGGGTTTGTGCCATTTGAATGCCAATGGGGGCAGCTACAATTGTCGTTGCCGTGTTATTAAGCACGTCAGACAGGGTCATTGTCACAATCATCAGCACTGTTAAGATCATCCAAGGTGCCATGCCCTGCGTGAGATCAATTAAAGCTGCTGCTATAAGTTCTGTGCCGCCACTACTTTGTAAAGCTGCGCCCAAAGGGATCATTGAACCCAAGAGAACGACTATGGGCCATTCGATGTGGCTGTAGAGTTGGTGGAGCGAAATAATTCCCCCAAGCGTGTAAGCAATAACGACCAAGCCTAAAGCGATTGGCAGATAAATTATGCCGAAGCTTGCGCCAATAACGGCACTAGTAAAAAGGCCAATCGCCATCCAAACTTTGTGATCTGCGGTGACCTGAAGCCCACGATCTGCTAGGGGGAGGCAGCCTAGCCAGCTCACAACATCGTCGGAGATGTCTTCCGGTGTTAGGAGCAATAAAATGTCACCTGGCCGCAGTATTGTTTTGCGCAATTGCTTTGTTATGCTGCGACCCTCTCGTGATAGCCCCATAACAACAGTGCGTTGTCGCCAAGCTAGCCCAACTGCTTCGGTTGAACGTCCGTTAACGCGAGAGCCTTCCGTGACCACACACTCAACCATGGTTAAACCATCACTGTCTGTACGTAAGATCTCTTCGCGTTTGCTGTCGGAGAAATCCAATTGTACTGCTGTACGAAATTCATCCAAGGCTTCAGGCACCGCTTTTAATACTAAGGCGTCACCAGCTTCCAGAGATATATTTTTTGCTGTCCCATAATATTTTTTACCACTGCGGATTAGGCCCAATATTGCGACATCATTTTTTTCTGCAATTTTATAAAGGCTATGAAGGCGTTCCCCAATGTGCTTTGAGACTTCTGGTATGGTCAATTCAGCAATAAACTCACTAATGTCATCGAAACTTGTAGCTTTAGCCTCATCCTCGCGTTGTGGGATCAACCGCCATCCAATAAACGACACAAACAATAGGCCAACAAGCGCTGTGATCCCGCCGACAGGCGCAAAATCAAACATCCTAAAAGGTGCACCAAGGGATTCTTCTCTAATGGCTGCAATGATGATGTTTGGAGGGGTCCCTATCAAAGTAGCCATTCCACCTAAAATGGTCGCAAAAGACAAAGGCATTAACGAAAGGCCAACGGCTCTTTTTGCCTTGCGGGCTGTTTGAATATCAACCGGCATCAAAAGCGCAAGCGCGGCTACATTATTCATAAAAGCTGACAACACGCCGCCGATTACGCCCATCAAAGCGATATGGTTGGGAAGCTTGCGTGTGGTATCAACCAATGTACGTGTTATTAAGAAAACTGCACCTGATTTCACCAAACCCGCTGAGACAATAAGGACCAATGCTACAACCAGAGTGGCTGGGTGGCCAAAGCCTGAGAAAGCGGCTTTGGTCGGAACAAGGCCAAGCAATACTGCAATCATGAGAGCAGAAAAAGCCACAAGATCGTAGCGAAGCTTGCCCCAAATCAGCATGGCAAAAACTAATCCGAATAATGTAAATAGCATACTTTGATCTAAGGTCATGGTCTTACTCCAAAAAATAAGCTTACCGGTAATGTCTCATAGAGCGACTTAGAGATAAATAGCGTACGGCGGAAACAATGGTGAATCGCTTTTTGGCTTGGAACATGGGTTGAATTACGCGCCTCCTCTGCTTAAACCATTTTTAAAACGTTAAGATCAGGGGGTATTTATGGCTGGCCATTCAAAATGGGCGAATATTCAGCACCGCAAAGGCCGTCAAGATGCGGTGCGCTCTAAGTTATTTTCAAAACTGGCCAAAGAAATTACTGTTGCTGCTAAAATGGGCGATCCGGACCCTGATAAAAACCCACGGCTCCGTTTGGCGGTAAAAGAGGCAAAGTCTTTATCAGTTCCAAAAGATGTGATTGATCGTGCTGTCAAAAAATCACAAGGGGGAGATGCGGAATCTTATGACGAAATTCGTTACGAAGGTTATGGGCCAGGTGGTGTCGCTGTAATCGTTGAAGCAATGACAGATAATCGCAATCGTACTGCTTCGGTTGTTCGCAGTACTTTTACCAAATGTGGCGGAAACCTTGGTGAAACTGGGTCTGTCTCGTTCATGTTCGATCGTAAGGGACAGATTTTGTACCCGGCCGCCGTAGGCGACGAAGATACCGTAATGATTGCCGCGCTTGAGGCGGGTGCTGAAGATGTTGAAACAGAGGAGCATGGCCATGCTATTTTCTGTGCAGATACAGAATTGAATGATGTATCGACTGCTTTGGAAGCGGAGCTTGGAGAAGCGGAGAGTACAAAGTTGATATGGAAGCCACAAACAACAACAGAACTTGATCTCGAAGGTATGGAAAAGTTGATGAAGCTTATTGATACGTTGGAAGATGACGATGATATTCAACGGGTCACTGCCAATTTTGAGGCAAGTGACGAGGTAATGGAAGCGCTCTAAACTTTAGAGAAAAAGTGAGGGCAGGCGCTATCGGGTTTTTATCTTTTGGCTTTTTCTGACTTGATCATTGATCTACTAATTACGAATCTTAGCCAGAAGGTCGGTTTCTTTCGCATGGGTGTTCCAGCAGATTGTTATTGAAGCCAACTTTAGACGCACTCAAAATAAGTACTAGTTTATCTTGCAACTTTTTTGGGAAATAGGCTGGTCGCAATAGATCCACTTTGGACTTTTAAGCTCTTGAATGCAATTTATACGGGCTCAAAACCGTAGTTAATAAACTTTTTGCAGTAAAGTTTGGTTCAATTGTGAAGTGTACTTGACGGCATATGATTCTTTTAATGAGAGTTCAAAACTCTCTATTCCCGTCTTTATCCAAACGTATTTCAAAAACTTTTGCAAAAGAAAGTTGAATAAGTTCATGAGTAGGCACCAAATGTAGTGATTATCGCGCCTAAGTGTTGTTTTTCTAGTATATTCAATTAAATCTTAAATTGGTTGTTGCGCCATAGGCACGCTTTCGACTTAATGGGACGACAAGGAAGCGTGAATTCATCGCGACTAAGGACAAGGAATATAGTTTGGCTGAGGCACAAGCGAAAGCATTTGTTGAATTTCAGCGCGTGCAAAAAAGTTACGACGGCGAGGTCTTAGTCGTAAAAGATCTTAGTTTGGCAATCCCACGTGGTGAGTTTTTAACTCTTTTAGGGCCATCTGGATCAGGTAAGACTACTTGTCTAATGATGTTGGCTGGATTTGAAACTGCTACCCACGGTGACATAATTTTGGATGGTGTTTCAATCAATAATATTGCACCCCACAAGCGTGGGATTGGAATGGTTTTCCAGAACTATGCGTTGTTTCCACACATGACTGTTGCCGAAAATTTAGCATTCCCTCTCGAGGTGAGAAAAATTCCCAAAACTGAACGGGAGGCTAAGGTAAAATTAGCGCTCGAAATGGTACAAATGGGTGACTTTGGTGGTCGCAGGCCGGCTCAGCTATCTGGTGGTCAGCAGCAACGTGTGGCACTGGCCCGCGCTTTAGTCTTTGAGGCTGAATTAGTTTTGATGGATGAGCCATTGGGTGCGTTGGATAAACAACTGCGAGAACACATGCAATTTGAAATTAAGCGTATTGCAAATAACCTAGGAATTAC
>JAPKEA010000049.1 GCA_028822275.1 Planktomarina sp.
TTCCACTAGCTTGCTCATGTTTTCCCAAGGCCTAGAAGTGTTCGATGATTACCTCAACTTACTCGATTGGTTTCAGAAGCTATTGGAGCAGGCAGAGCTAACAGAACATGTGCAATTAGCATCATTTCATCCTCAATATCAATTTGAGGGTGCGGCAGCTGACGACCTTAGTCACTTTACTAATCGCTCACCCTATCCAACCATACACCTCCTGCGTGAAGCTCAAATGACTAAAGCCCTCGCTCACGTTGTGGACCCTAAAAAGATTTATACAGATAACATAAAAACGTTAAATAAACTTGGCCGCCAACAGGTCGAAGCACTCTGCCCCTGGGGTAAATAAAAAACATTTTTTTAGATTACTAGGTCTTGCGATAGATACTAATGGGAAAAGCGAAATAAGTATCGTTGTACGCTAAATCAGTTTCAGTAATGGGAGAGGAAGTCTGATACGCGCTTTAAGCCAGCCGTCAAAATTTCAGGATTATTGGCGTAGCCGATCCTGAAATACCCCTCCATGCCCAGCGCTGAACCCGGCGTAAACATCACTCCCGTTTCCCGCAATAAAGCTATGCAAAAATCATAGGAATTCATCTCGATACCTAATTTAACAAGCGCCGTTGTACCGGACCCAGGTCTTATCCATGAAAGTTTAGGTTCCCCGGCAATCCAGGTTGCGAGTTGCTCCAAATTTCCCCTTGTGATACTACGTGACCGTTCTAGCAAACGCTCACAGTTTTCCAGAGCGAGCGTCGCAAAATGATCGTCGATCATACCAACGCTGATCGTGTCGTAATCACGATGGATCATCACCTCTTCGATCAAGGCATTAGGGGCTGTAATCCAGCCAAGTCTTAAGCCCGCAAGACTATAGGCTTTGGACATACCGGCAGTGCTGATCCCCTTTTCATAAATATCTGCCATAGATGCAGTCATGCCACGACCGTGCTGATCAGTCCCTCGGTACACTTCGTCGCAAAGCACCCAGGCATCTGCCTCGCGCGCAATACTCGCGATTTCCTCTAACATCTCACGTGGGATCAGTGCGCCTGTTGGATTATTTGGATTTGTAAGGGCAATCAACTTTGCACCTGAGGCGGACAGTTTTCTCAACACATCCAGATCAGGTAACCAGCCCATATCTTCGCGCAGATGCAAAAGATCAATCTCAGCCCCAATACTTTTGGGGATGGAGTAATGTTGCTGATAGGTCGGCACAATCGAGATTACTCTGTCTCCATGCTCGATCAGAGTTTTATGAACCAACATATTTGCACCAATTGTGCCATGTGTTACCAAAATATTTTCGTCGCTTTGAGTGTTATAAAGAGCTGCAATAGCAGCCCTAAGCCGTTCAGAGCCTTTGATTTCGCCATAAGTCATTTTGAGGGGAAGAAGTGCCGATAAATCAGCCTCGTTGCGGCCTGTGATCTCAAGCAATTCGTTTATGGTTAGACTTTCAACACAAGTTTCAGCTAAATTAAACTCGCATTTGGTCTCCCACTCGTTCATCCACATTTCGACGCCAAAAGTCTCAATTTTCATGTTACTTGCCTTTTTGGGACTGTGTAATCTGCGAGAGTAATAATCCGCACTATGACTGCAGCTAGCAGCTGGTTCTTCTCTATCCAAAAAATCAAACCGCCCATAGTCTACTCTCTCGTGCTCTCTACCCTAAAGTTTTGATGCTGATGGTCTCATTTGCACACTATCTTTTAAGGTATCTTAGGTATTAACGCTACTAAATAAAGAGCTTTTTGTCATTAGGCGAGACTAAAAAGTAGGCCTGCTCATTTGAAGCAATTAGGCCAAATAAAAGGTATGGTCAATCAATATGCTGCTCTAACATCGTTGCTTACGAGACAGATAGGAGTTTGAGCTTCCAGTAAAAGGTTTTTGAGAGCTGTTTAATTATCTCCCTAACTAAACATACCTTTTAGTTAAATTTGTGTACAAAAAGTGACATATAAAAATACCATGTATACTTAGGCCTTATTAATAGGCAACCTGAATGAAATTATTGCCGGATAGAAAAAAGTGATCAACGAATATATAAAAATGACAGCTACTGAAGCTGTTGCACTACTACGTTCGAAGGAGATTTCTCCATTAGATCTAGTGGAGGCATCGATTCAGCGAATTGAAGCTGTAGACAATAAGGTCAATGCATTGCCTATCCACTGTTTTGAACAGGCACGCGCGCAAGCAAAATTATTCGATTATATGGCACATTCAGATAACCCAAAGTCACTATGTGGGCTACCTATTGCGATAAAAGACTACAACGACCTAGGTGGTGCCTTAACAACCTATGGATCGCCAATATTTTCGAAAAACGTTGTAAAAAAATCTGACGCAACGGTTCGGCAACTTGAAACTAATGGAGCAATTGGAATAGCAAAATCCAATGTTCCAGAATGGGCAGGCGGTCATACCTTCAACCCAGTCAATGGAATAACCCGCAATCCTTGGGATTTAAGCAAAAGTGCCGGCGGATCGTCTGGTGGGTCATCAGCAGCGCTAGCCAGTGGTTCGGTTTGGCTCGCTACAGGAAATGACTTAGGGGGCAGTCTCAGAACACCAGCAGCCTTCAATGGAATTGTCGGCTTACGTCCAGGTCCAGGTCGTGTACCTCGCGGCACGCGATTACCATCAATGGACACCCTCTGGGTCGAAGGACCAATGGCACGAAATATTGACGATCTGGCCTTGATGCTAGATGCGAGCGTTGGGCATCAGATTGATGACCCTCTTTCGTTTGATCATTCTGGGCCATCTTTCGTAGAAACTATGCAAGAAAAAGACGTGCTAAAACGTGTTGCTTTCAGCCCTGACCTTTCTATCGTTTCAATCGAAAAAGAAATAGCACAAGTCTGTGGTGGAGCTGCTTCAGTATTCGCCGACCTTGGTGCAGATGTAACAGATGATATCCCTGATTTCTCAGGTGTACTTGAGGCATTTCAAACGCTTCGAGCTGTCCTGTTTGCAACTTTGATGGAACCAATTTTAAAACAACATAGGAAGCAAATAGCCCCTGAAATAATTGGCAATATTGAGCGCGGATTGAACATCCGGCCAGAACAAATATTTACAGCAGAACGCGTTCGCATAGAGCTTTATAAGAAAGTAATGGCGTTCTTCAAAACACATGATTTTCTTATTTGTCCCGCGGCATCGATAGCTCCTTTTCCAGTGGAGCAACGTTATGTAAAAGAAATCGATGGTAAATTATGTGAGACATACATTGATTGGTTTTCCATTACATTCGCCTTAACCATGACAGCCTGTCCAACAATAAGTATTCCCTGCGGGTTCACAGCAGACGGAATGCCCGTAGGGGTGCAGATCATGGGGAAACCTCGAGGCGAAGCTGCCTTGCTGCGTATTGCAAAACGGTTTGAAGAGGCGGTCGGAATATCAATGCAATTACCTATCACACCCAGGGAACGGTCTTTAAATTAAATTCAAATAGAAAAGTTGAAGAGCACGTTGGTGCGCTTCACTCTACACCTAGCCCCTGTTGCGCCTTTATAAGACTAAAGCGGCCGCGAGGAATTAAAGCGTCGGCTTTCAGCAAGGCAACTAATGTCCACTTCGAGATTTTGATGTGGCACCAATCGCAAATTGTCTGGGTGCAGCACAAAAAATTAAGCTTCACAAACAATGCCATAAACTGAAATAAAATTTAGATTTCTAGTACAGTACAGCCTATTGTCCTGCGCGCCTCCAGCGCTTCATGAGCTTTTGCCACATCACTCAAGGCGAACCGCTGGCCAATGTTGATCTTCACATCTCCTCCCAGCACTTTTTTAGTAAGATTCTGTGCCATGACCTGACAGGTTGCGTGATCGCCAATATGCGTAAACAGCGTTGGGCGCGTAATTTTAAGCGACCCTTTTCTACCCAGAATGCCGACTTCAAAAGGGGGTACCGGCCCCGAAGCATTTCCGAAAGAAATCATCATGCCAAGTGGTTTCAGCGAATCCAGCGATCCGTCGAACGTGTCTTTTCCCACAGCATCCATCACTACGTCGACGCCTTTGCCCCCTGTCAGGTTGCGCACTTGCTCTACCCAATCACTGCTGCGGTAGTTTAGGCAATGAGTTGCTCCATGATCCCGCGCGAGTTGGCATTTCTCATCTGTTCCCGCGGTTCCTATTAATGTAATCCCTTCCGAGCGCGCCCATTGGCAGGCCAAAAGACCTACACCGCCTGCTGCTGCGTGAAACAAAACGGTATCACCAACCTTCAAAGGCGAGGTGCGATTAAACAGATATTCCACCGTCATACCCTTGAGCATCATCGCGGCACCTTCATCGAAGGAGATGCCGTCAGGCAGTGGACAGACCTGAGCGGCAGGCATGACACGTACTTCGGAGTAGGCGCCAGGCGGGTTCGAGGCATAGGCGGCACGATCACCTACTTTAAGATGAGTAACCCCTTCGCCTACAGCCTCGATGACCCCTGCGGCTTCCATGCCCATCGCATGGGGCAATTGCATCGGGTAAAGTCCGGTGCGCTGGTACACATCAATGAAATTTAGTCCCACAGCTTTATGCGTAATTCTGACCTCGTCATTTCCAGGTTCACCAACATCAAGGTCAACCAATTTAAACTTCTCTGGGCCGCCATGCGCTTCAATTATTGCTGTCAGTGCCATTTCTGATCCTCCTATTTTTCCCGTTTTAATAGCATGTATAAATAAAAATGAACATTTAAAACGCAGCCTTTTTCACGAAGCTTACTGAGAATAATTGTTGATCGCATGTTTCGCAAAACTAATCCTGTAGAGGCTGATGGCTAGGCCACACTGCTGAATCAATCAGTTAATCATGCTGGCGTTTTTAAAAACTAACCAAGCCATTGATTAATGGTTACCAAACAAAATACTCATCCAATGAATCTATAACTCCAAAACTAGAGGCACCGTGACCCAAGGCGCACGACCTGAGGGATCTCATCCCATAAGGGCATTCAGAAAAATGCGCGGCAATTTGGACCAGCTTGGTCTATGTTGAAACTGCGTGAGAAGACGGCCCACCTTGTCTTGCTTCTTGTTGGTGATGAACCACGGCGGACGCGGCAACAGCGTAAACTGACCCGACAAAAGCCCGCGCGGGAACGGCGCCCATGGCGCTTGGATCACCACGCGTTCGGTGTCTTCCAGCATGAACGTGTTGTGCACCGTTCCGATGCCCGACTGTACGTCTTGCGGCGTATGACCGGGAAAGGCGCCCCAGGGACAGGCGGTGACAAGAAAGGCAAGCCCCGTCCATGCGTTGATCGCAATGGTGCCATAGTGCAAATCAGTGATTATGTTTTCGAACTGTGTTTTGCCGATTTCCTTGATCGTTTTGGGATGGATCAGGATATTGGCACCCAGCGTCCCATAAAGCTGGTCGTTCGCATAAGCGACAGCACTTTGCAGATAGGTTTGCGCGTTGGTTGCATCTATTTCGTAGGTGGACATTGCGGGTCCAAAGACTTCGGTGCCAGTAAACCAATCACTGTCGTCGACATCATTGATAATCAGCGATGGCGCTGCCCCACGCATAACGGATCTGTAGGTCTTGGCCTTGCTTTTGAAAGCATCCAGACGGTCCGCAGTGCCCGGGTAATAAGCGCCACGATTGGATTTTTGTACAACTGCATTTAGATTGGCCATCAGTATCGCAGCCCTGTTCCAGCCTTTGGGCATGATCAACACCTGACACGCCACGCAGTTAAAGCCGGAATTGTGCAGCTTTTGAGTGGCTATCTGTTCGGCCTGAAACTTCAAGTCCGCAGCCGACCACGGGCCGGGCACCACAATGGTTGGACACACAGCGCCGAGCTCGGAGGTAAACCGTTTGTAATTCTGGGGCGTGTTCGCTTTGCGGTTCTTTTCGCCCTCGGCACCTGTGCCCCAGACAATCGCATCGTGCGTCGCGCCCGCACCAGTGATGTGCAGTTCTTGAATGATCGCGTGTCTGGTCAGATACGCACCCGACGCACCGTCGCCTTTGACAATGCGCAGGGCATCCAAATCGATCAGCGGCTTAAGCGCAGCCTCTAAAAATTCGGTCAAATAATCGTTCACTGGATGCATCTTCAGGATCACCACCTGATTTTCCAAAAATAGCTTCTGGAACACATCAAGCGGGGCAATGGACGCGATGTTGCCCGCGCCAAGGATCAGCGCGACTTTGCCTTTGCGTGCCGTGGGCGGAATGTCATAGGCAATAGCTGTGTGATCGGGCAGGTTAGCTGCGCTCAAGCCTTTTTTCATCCAGACTTCGGCCTTTACGCCAGACAACAGCAAGTGATCCCAGATGGAATGCGGCATGACCTTGACCGCCAATTGCCCTGTCGTCAGTTCGCGTTTGGATAGGTTTTTCAGAAATGCTTTGTTTTCTATCTGGCGCAGCGTCAAGATTAATCCGTTACACGCCGACATCAGGGCATATGGGCCGGATGTCCATTCTTCGCCTGACAAGGGAGATCCTTCAGGGATTTGTTTTATGCGGGTGGCAGTTTGCACCCAAGCATCGGCGACGGTCATCAAGTGGTCTTTAACTTGGCCCAGCAACAAAATTCGGTCCGCAATCGGCGTTTGCGCCCACGTATCCTTGGCCGCGTTCAGCGCATCAAGTGCCGCGTCGTAGTCCTCCACGTGGGCAGGCGTCATGGCTCCGTCCATGTCGTGAACTCCTTAATTTGGGTAATCGTAGGTTCGGTATCAAGTCGCATAGTCCACCTTGATCATATCAGCGCATTTTTCAGCGATCATGATTGTAGGCGCGTTGGTATTTCCTCCAATGAGGGTTGGCATAACGGAGGCATCGACCACGCGCAGACCTGTCAGGCCGTGGACCCGAAGCTGCGGATCGACGACAGCCAAGTCATCAATGCCCATTTTGCAAGTACCGACGGGGTGATAAATGGTGTCAGCTCGAGCACGAATATGGCGCTCCCATTCAGCGTCGGTCATGTGGTCTTTGACGCCAAACAGTTCCCGTTTTGCATAGGACGCCAATGGTTCCGTCTGCAAAATCTGACGGGTCATTTTGGCACCTTCGATCGTGGTTTCCAGATCACGTCGATCGGATAGGAACTGCGGATCAATCACCGGATCAGCCATGGGATCAGCGTTTTGTAAAGTTACCGTGCCTCGACTGTGCGGGCGTAGGGCACAAACATGGCAGCTATATCCATAACCCAGATGCAGACGCCGTGCGTGATCATCTACAACTGCTATTACAAAATGAAGCTGGATGTCAGGACGATCCAGCGAGGGGTCGGTTTTCAAAAATGCCGCCCCCTCGGCAAACGGCGTAGCAATCATGCCCCTTCCTGTGCGCCACCATTTTAACATCGCCACCATGAGGCGTGCAGTGCCCGTCAATCCGATGCCAAAATTATCGGTATCTCTGGTTTTGTAGCTAAGTGTGAAATCCAGATGGTCCTGTAAGTTTTGTCCAACGCCCTCAAGTTCATGCACCATCGCAATACCATGTGGTATGATCTCATCAGCGCGCCCAACACCAGATAGCTGCAACAGTTGCGGAGATTGAAGCGCACCCATCGCAAGGATAATCTCTTTGTTTGCACTCACAGTTTTGGAGGTTTTGTCTTGCCTATAGGCGACGCCAACGGCATGCTTGCCTTCAAACAATATCTTGGTTGCGCGGGCCTTAGTAATGACGGTCAGATTGGGGCGATCCATCACTGGATACAGATATGCCGCAGCAGCGGAACAGCGTTCACCATTCTTGTTGTCGCCATGGAACTGCGTGACCTGATACATTCCAACACCTTCGTTATCACCATCATTGAAATCAGTCCGAAGGCAGTGCTGATTGGCCGCGGCGGCGGTAATAAAGGCATGTGTAATCGGGCGTGGGCTTTGTTGATTTGAAACGTGCAGTGGCCCATTATTACCGTGAAAATTATCCAACCTGCATTCATTGTTTTCCGATTTTTTGAAATATGGCAGACAATCTTCCCAGCCCCATCCATCACATCCAAGTGCGACCCAACCCTCATAATCCGATTTATGTCCACGCACATAAAGCATGGCATTGATCGCAGACGACCCACCCAACGCTCGGCCCCGTGGCTGATACCCACGACGGCCGTTAAGACCCGGCTGCGGCACTGTTTTGAAGGCCCAGTTGAAGAGCTTGCCATACCCTGGCAGAGCTAAAACCGCGCCCACCGGTGCACGCAAAAGAATACTGGTGCCCCCTCCACCCGCCTCGAGCAGGCAAACAGTGACATTAGGGTCTTCTGATAACCGTGCCGCCATGGTCGACCCAGCCGACCCACCGCCGACGATTACAAAATCAAATTCCATCAAGCTCCCACTATTTTGGCATCAGGTAAGCGCAGTTATTATACAAATGTCCAGAAAATTGAAGCTGACCCTAAGCTAGTGATGTCAGAATTTCCCTCATAGATGATCTGCCTTCAGATTAGCGGCTTACGGCCCACTCCTGAACACCAATCACTGTAAGCTTGCCAGACTTTCCAGCACTTTTTTTAGCCTATTTGTATCTCAATACGATTTAGATAAACTGACGACTTTACTAAACGCCAGGAACCCTCAATATGAAACTCCTAACACCATTAGCGATTACAGCAATTATGTTTGCAGGTAGTGCATCTGCATTTGATGCTGATGATCTACAAAAGCTGAAGGATACTGGTAATTGCGTAAATTGTGATCTGAGGAATGCTGATCTCAAGCGTACTGACCTGTCTGATGCTAATCTGGCTCTTGCTAATCTGTCTGGTGCTAGTCTGGAGGGTGCTAATCTGGAAAGTGCTAATCTCTATGGTGCTATCTTGAATCGTGCTGATATGGGGAATGCTAATATAAAAAATATTAATATGGACGGCGTACTCTTCTGCGATACTATCATGCCAGACGGTTCAATACGTCTGACTAATGCCATGATTTACAATGAGTGCTAGAATTATAGAAGTTGGACCAAAACGATGAGTTTTCGGTTAAGACCAAAATAACAAATGGAACAATGTAATGAACACTCTTCCTCTGACATCTACTTTCGCATCTCTATTTACTCTTTTCTATTTGTTCCTGTCATTTCGCATTGGGTACTTTAGGGGAAGTCCTGTGATGAAACTGATTTTCAAAATGAATGAAGCAGTTCCAGCATCAAAATTAGATAGAAACGTTAGAGCACACGGGAACTTCTCTGAGTACGTTCCTATATTTCTGGTTCTGTTGATGATCTTAGAAATCTCAGGGAATGCATCATTCAACTATTTACTGCTGATCTGTTTAACCTTCGCATACGGAAGACTCGCACACGGAATTTGTTTTGCATTCTATGGCTTCAACCCGTTTTTGAGAATTTCAGGAATGTTATGCACCTATCTGGGTCTGATCGTTTTTGCAGTTAGCTTGTTGTTGGATGCCCTTGTGAACTAAATTCAATCTGTAGGGCTTACGGTATTTGATTTTATCAGTCTAAATACTCGCCTTGGCTCAGGGAACAAGTAAGGCTAGAATATGCAAAGACTTAGATATTAGTAAAATAAGTTTTTATCGCATTATTGGGAAACTGAAAGGTTAGCCTTTTTGTATCTGGATATGATTTTGCCTATGTTAAGTTAATAATGCGTTTCAAGTTGATAGTTTTTTCTATTATGGGGTGCCTTATTTCTTTGGCCTTCCACTCAGCATTAATTTTATCGATCATTCTATTTATTTGTGTTGCGGTTTCTGTGTTTCTATCAGCGGAAAATAAGACTTCCCACCAGTGGAAATTAACACTACGAACAATCACCGTACTCTTAACAAACTCACTTAAGGTCTCCTCGTGTCTCGCATTCCAATCGTTTACAATGATGCCTACGATATTAGCGTACCGCCGACACATCGCTTTAATGGGACAAAGTTCTCTAAGCTATTGCATCATCTTCAACGTAGTGGCTTCTCCAAACAATTAGAATTCATACACTCCTCTCCCGTACGTTATCGAGATATTCAGCGTGCCCATGCGCAAGACTATGTGCACCGCGTGGCAACAGGGACGCTATTGCAAGAAGAAGTTCGACAAATCAATTTGCCCATGAACGCTCAGTTGATTAAACGTAGTCTCCTTGCCTTAAATGGAACCTATACGACGGCTCTGACGGCTCTAGATACAGGCGTTGCTTGCCATGCTGCTGGGGGCACACATCACGCACATTATTCCCATGGGTCAGGGTTTTGTGTACTCAATGATTTGGCATTTACTGCTGTAAACTTGATCGAACATGGATTAATTGGAAATGTTCTAATCCTAGACTTGGACGTACACCAAGGCGATGGTACGATCGACATATGTCATGGCAAGAGTGGTATCTATACCTGTTCGTTGCACTGCGAGCAAAACTTTCCATTCCAAAAGCGTCAAGGTACTCGTGATGTACCGCTCGATCGCCACTTGGAAGACAATGCCTATCTCCATCAGCTCCGCTGCACTCTCAACGACATCTCCAGAGAGTTTACCCCTGAGCTCGTTTTATACGATGCTGGCGTCGATGTATTCTTGGGTGATCAATTGGGGAATTTAGATTTGACACTGGAGGGTATCTTCAAGCGGGATTGTTCTGTTTTAGAACATTTTAAGAATCGCAATATTCCAATTGCGACAGTCATAGGCGGTGGCTATAGCCCGTCTGACACTGACATTGCGCAGCGGCACCTATCAATATTTCATGCAGCAACTGATGTGTTTTAACTCATTCGCCAGTTTGGAATCTATGAACTCCATCCACCAGCAGAAATTAAACCCAGCGGAAATACCAAAGAGCTAAACTCCTAATAATATCGTAAGCCGCAGTCCAATAACGCCTTCAAGAAAACTTTGGACAAACTGACCGGCGTCTACCAGTCGCGTACTTCAAGTGGCATGCAGTGGTGTGGTATTAAGCCTGTTATACAGTTCTAAGCCAAGATCAGTTTAGGTGTTGTAGTCTTTTTAAGCATTTTAGGAAACTTCCTACTGGGAGACCTCTGGGGTCCTTTCGGATTTGCCTACAGTTCCTGCATTTTCCTCTGTCTCTTTCATAAACCTTTCGTTGCACATCTCCAGGAATTTGCCGATGAATAGCCTTCTCCACTTCCCTGACCAACCTAAAAAATGTTCAAAACTTTCTGCCAAACAAAACGTCCAACGAGCTTAATTATGACTTTTAGCTCCCCACAATTTTATTTTTAATGGTAACTTAGAGTAACCATTTATTAACCGGTTAAGCGGCGTAATTTTAATAAATACATAATACAAAATGACACAAACGATAAACCCAGTAATGATTGTTGCTGGCAATGAAAGAACACTGGGCTGATGATAAATGTTATGGAAAGACAGTGTTGAACGTAGCAAGCAGGCTTTGAGGTGGAAAACTATTTGCAGATAGCTTCATTCGCTGGCAATCTGATTTTGATACTAATGGAGGTGTTAAAATGCAAAAACTATCAATAATAAGGTTCAAGCCTAAGCCAGAATGCTTCGATGAGTTTGCAGCAAACTTAACAGCATTTAATGACACTAAGGGTCGTGTATTTCATTTGATGCGATCTGGTGATGAACTTCATGCGATTGTTATTAGGGAAGCAAACATCTTGGAGCAAGATGCGGCTGATGGTGTGAAATGGTTAGACGGTCAGAGACATTTTTTACAGGAGTTTGATGCAACCAATAAACATACAATTCCGGTAAGTGGTGACCTGCTTTACAGCTCAGTTTAATACCACAGGAATTCTTAATATGAAACATCTCACCATACTTCTAGCGTTCCTGACAATGCTCTCTACTCAGGTTTCTGCTGAAAATGAAAACGGCCTCCAACCAAAAAGGGTTTCAATACCCAAACAAGAACTCATAGACCTTTGCCTAAAACACCTTCCAAAGAACATCGTTTTAGTTGAGGGAAGTTATTTGGTTAGGATTGAAGGGACTGATAAGTTCCTAAGATATACAGATTCTGGTAGTTGCTATTTGAAGCAGTACAAATGAAACACTTCACATCAACCGAACATTCCCTGTGACGCTAACCCTGATCCGTTGAAGACCCCATTTATATATACCCTACCTACCCCACCCATAGCGCCTGCTACCCCATAGGAGTGGCTACTAAAATCCCTATCAACACCCTTCTACAGCCACAGAGAAGCTCACAGGGTCCAGTTAACAGCAGTTTCT
>JAPKEA010000421.1 GCA_028822275.1 Planktomarina sp.
GATAAAGGAATACTTTGCTAATTATTTTTTGCATATGTCTGATGTAACATTCGACATGCGCGACAATAGTATGAAAGTTCACGAACAAAATGCCGAACCGTGGCAAGTGACCCTTGTCGATACGGGTGAAAATACTATGACCGGCGGCAGATTGAAGCGTGTTGCAAATCACCTTGGTCACGACCAGTCCTTTTGCTTTACCTATGGGGACGGACTGTCAGATGTGAATATTTCAGCGTTGTTGGATTTTCATCGACAACATGGAAAATTGGCCACAGTAACGGCAATAAGCCCCCCAGGTCGCTACGGAGCGTTACTGAGTGAAGGTACTTCCGTGAGGGGGTTTCAAGAAAAACCCCCTGGAAACGGAGCTTCAATTAATGGCGGTTTTTTCGTGCTTAATACAGAAACTATAGATTTAATTGATGATGATCAAACCATTTGGGAATCTGGCCCCCTCAATAACCTTGCCACAAGTGGACAGTTGGAGGCTTTTCATCATGAGGGCTTTTGGCATGCTATGGATACTCTTCGCGACAAAAATCATCTTGAAGAGTTATGGTCAGGGCAGAAAGCGCCTTGGAAGTGTTGGGTTTAAACTTGTTTGACAGTATCTACGACGGTAAAAAGGTCCTCGTGACGGGACACTCTGGCTTTAAGGGTAGCTGGCTCAGTCTGTGGTTGTCTGAACTTGGGGCGGAGGTGACCGGCCTTTCACTGCCGCCAGAAACCGAGCATAATCATTGGAATTTGCTAAATTTGGCGATCGATGATCGTCGGTGCGACATAAGGGATGTCGTTTCAGTTAAACAGATCATAAAAAATATTCAGCCTGAAATTGTCTTCCATCTGGCAGCCCAGCCTTTAGTTAGGCGCTCTTATAGAGACCCTCTCGAAACTTGGTCAACAAACGTTATGGGGACGGCTAATGTATTAGAGGCATGCAGACATACACCCAGTGTTCAAGCAATAGTCGCAATTACCACGGATAAGTGTTACGAAAACTACGAGTTATCTAGAGGCTATCGTGAGGATGATCGCCTTGGCGGCTATGATCCATACAGCGCGTCAAAAGCTGGATCAGAGTTGGTCGCCGCCAGTTATCGCAGAGCGTTCTTGGATGCCGAAGCTGGCGCCTTATTGGCAACGGCCAGGGCAGGAAACGTGATAGGCGGCGGGGACTGGTCGGAAGATCGGCTTATTCCAGATTTAATCCGAGCTATCAGTGAACAAAAGTCTCTTGAAATTCGTTCCCCAAATGCAACTCGACCATGGCAGCACGTGTTGGATTCTCTTAGTGGATATCTGGTGCTTGGTCAAAAACTGTTGACGGGTTATCAGGATGTAGCAGGATCTTGGAATTTTGGCCCTGAGCCCGAAGATAATCGAACGGTGTCGGAAGTACTTAAAAAGTTAAATAAGGATTGGGGAGACATTAGGTGGCTTGAAACCGGAAGTCCACAGCCGCATGAAGCGAGTTTACTCGCTTTAGATAGTGATAAGGCACATAGAAAATTAAATTGGCAACCCGTTTGGAACATAGATTCTACGATAGAGAAAACCGCGGATTGGTACAAACAATGGCTCCAGACCGGACATGTCATTAGCAGGCAGCAGTTGGCTGGCTATGTGGCTGATGCGAGCTACGCCAACATTGAATGGGCTAACTCTTGAAAATTTTATCAACCCCTATTTCTGATTTGATGGTCGCAGAAACTAGTCCTATCACAGATGCACGAGGCGCGTTTTCAAGGCTCTATTGCGAAAACGAATTAGCACCCCTCATCGGAAATCGCAGAATAATTCAAGTCAATCATTCTCGAAGCGCAAAGGTTGGCGCCTTACGTGGTATGCATTTTCAGAAATCTCCCCATGCAGAAATGAAGTTTGTGCGCTGTATCAAAGGTGAAGTGTGGGATGTGGCAGTAGACCTTCGCAAAGGCTCGTCAACATTCCTACATTGGCACGCAGCCAAGCTTAGTTCCTCAAACATGTATATGATGGTTATTCCAGAGGGTTTTGCCCACGGTTTTCAAGTGCTTGAGGCAGAAAGCGAATTGCTATACCTACACACTGCCCCGTTCGTTCCTGAGGCTGAAGGTGGGCTGCACTATCGAGATCCACTTTTAGCGATAGATTGGCCACTGCCCGTAACGGATTTGTCTTTTCGAGACGACAGACGCGCACACATTAAAGAAGATTTTCACGGATTAACATTGTGAATTGCCATCACTGTAAAGCATCATTAACTGAGAGATTTCTTGACCTTGGATTTGCACCACCTTCTAACGCCTATTTTACAGCAGCAGATCTTTCTAAACCAGAGAAATACTTTCCCTTAAAAATCATGGTTTGCGATAGTTGCTAGCTGGCTTGTGAGTATGAAAAGTGGTGGGGAATTGTCGGCTCACATACATGACGCAGGCTGGATAACTGGAAGTATTTATATGAATGCGCCTCCAAAGTCCAAAAAGACAGTGGGAATCGTGTCGTAACTACTGATGAAACAAAACATGAAAAAGGTGAAACTGAAAATAGTAAAAGTATTGATGTAGTTACCCGAAGCCTGTGTCTTTTTCCATCTTCGTTACTCCATCACACTATACCATTTGAAGCCGACTAAAATCCTAATTTACTGGCATTTGATGTTATTCCAAAATAATCAGAGGGAGTAGAAGCACATCTAAACACTGACTGGGATGAAGGTGCTATCACTGAGTTAAAGCTGGAGTA
>JAPKEA010000422.1 GCA_028822275.1 Planktomarina sp.
TCGTCGACCAACTTCTCTTTCAGTGCTCTATCCACAGTTTCACTCCAAATTATGAGAAACTTTTAAGGGCCCCTCAGCTCAGTTTTGTGGAAGTTACCCACCACTTTTGAGTCCATGATTTGAGACCAAATCCAAAATCACCCGAAGAAAACCTTGCGGGAAATTCGTCTTAATCTCCATCTCAGGCAGGACTTATGCTTTTTAAGGCCCCCACCATCTCGGACAGAACGACATCCCGATCACAATTGATCGGGATGTCGAAGGATCGTTTAGGGGATTCTTTACTTGTCGGCAAGTGTTTATATGAGTTTCTAACAGGAACGTTGAGTTTAGCGTCACAGGGAAACATTAACACGTCATAAATTAGTTTTGTATGTTAAAAACCTACATGTATGAGCTATTCATAATTTTTATACCAGCCAAGACCTTACTTAGCATTACCCAACGCCTCCCACACTCAAGACCATTGGTTAAGAATCTCGAAAGGCTTAAGCTAGAACTCAGCAGAATCGTTTACTTAACAAAAATGGCGCACCTGAAGGCACGCCATCCTAATTCACTTAAAAGAAGGCTTATTCGCCGGTTGCGCTATCTACATTCAAAGTCACACCAGGACCCATTGTTGAGCTTACAACGATCTTCTTCATGTACGCACCTTTTGAGCCAGTCGGTTTTGCTTTAGCAACCGCATTCACAAACGAACGTATGTTTTCAACCAATTTAGCTTCATCAAAAGAGGCTTTTCCAATACCCGCATGGATCACACCAGCTTTTTCAACTTTAAACTGGACCTGACCACCTTTAGCCGCTTCGATTGCTGCCTTAACATCCATCGTCACCGTACCAATTTTTGGATTAGGCATAAGATTACGTGGACCGAGCACTTTACCCAAGCGCCCAACAATAGGCATCATGTCTGGCGTTGCAATACAGCGATCAAAATTAATGGTGCCGCCTTGAACGACTTCCATCAGATCTTCTGCACCTACGATATCTGCACCAGCAGCTTCCGCCTCTTCAGCTTTTGAACCACGTGCAAAAACTGCAACACGAATATTTTTACCAGTTCCGTTGGGTAGATTAACAGTTCCACGAACCATTTGATCTGCATGACGTGGGTCAACACCCAAATTCATTGCAATCTCAACTGTTTCATCAAACTTAGAGACTGCACTGCCCTTCACCAAAGAAACCGCGTCTTCGACACTAAGATTTACTTTGCCTTCAAATGCGGCGCGGGCGGCGGTGGTGCGTTTTCCAAATTTAGCCATTTTACTTCACCTCTATCCCCAGAGACCGGGCAGAGCCCAGTATGATTTGCATTGCACCCTCAATGTTGTTGGCGTTCAAATCTTTCATTTTTGCTTCAGCAATTTCTTTGACTTGATTAGCTGTAACTGTAGCTACAACTTCACGTCCGGGGTTTTCTGCACCGCGTGGTCGGTTGCGTTTTCCTACTGGCTTCAAACCAGCTGCCTTCTTCAGATAATAAGATGCCGGTGGCGTCTTAATTTCCATTGAGAACGACTTATCCTGATAGTAAGTGATTGCTGTTGGGCAAGGTGCGCCCTGCTCCATATCAGCTGTTTTTGCGTTAAACGCCTTACAGAACTCCATAATATTTATGCCACGCTGCCCCAAAGCGGGGCCTACTGGTGGCGATGGGTTGGCCCCACCTGCAGGTATCTGCAGCTTCATAGTACCAGCAATTTTTTTAGCCATTTTGGCTTCTCCTTGTCAAACACCTTCGGTCGCGACCGTAAGGCTATGTTGATGTGGTGCGGCTCGTCTCGCGTGACGATAACCTCCCACATGCCCGGATGGGCAGAATGCGCTTTAGCACACGTATAGCTCAGGCCTCTTTCGAGACCTGAGTGAATTCTAAATCTACAGGCGTGGCTCGTCCAAAAATCGACACAGTGACCTTGAGACGCTGGTTGTCTTCATCAACTTCCTCAACCATGCCGTCAAAGCCCTCAAAGTGACCAGCCGCAATTTTGACCTGTTCACCAATATCGAAGTGAATCAATGTGCGTGGAGCTTCTTCGCCCTCCTGCACTCGGTTCAAAATCTGGTTAACATCAGCATCACGCATTGGCATTGGCCGACCTTGTGGGCCCAGGAAACCTGTTACCCGGTTGATGGATGTAACAAGGTGGTAACCTTCATCTGACATTTCCATACGCACCAAAACGTAACCTGGCATGAACCGACGCTCAGCGGTAACTTTTTTGCCGCGACGAACTTCGATCACTTCCTCTGTTGGAACCAAAACCTCTTCGATTTGATCTTCCATTGAAGCATCAATAACTGATTGTCGGATGATCTCTGCGATCTTCTTTTCGAAGTTCGACAGGACGCTAACAGTATACCATCTTTTCGCCATTTTATGGCCCTTTACCTTATTTCGGGTGAAACCCGAATATTCACCTTCAGACACAAAATGCACCTAATAAAAACGGGCGTGAAGCCGAATCGCTACACGCCTGTTTGATGTTGTAGATGGGTTACCCGCCTACAGTCTCATTTTCAAGAGGCTGCATGCAGCCGTTTCAGAACAATCCAAGCAAAGACCGCAGGCCTAGACGAATTACCGCGTCCGTTCCCGAAAAGAATAACGCAGCTATAATTGCGAGAACTAAAACCATGGCTGTCGTAATCAACACCTCTCGGCGCGTAGGCCATACGACCTTCGTGATTTCAGCACGCGTTTGCTGAATAAATTGAAATGG
>JAPKEA010000423.1 GCA_028822275.1 Planktomarina sp.
AGGCAATTGCAAAAGCCTGTGCAGCAAGCTGGCTTTTACAAGGACGTAGAAGAAGAAGATAAAACGGCAAGGGCCGCCTTGACGTATATTGACTCAGTAAGAGAAGAGCTTCTAGATCCCGAAGACGCGTCAATCAGAGCGGCAGAGCTTAACAATAAAGCTAACATCGCACACTGCGAAGTATATGCTGCCTATGATGAGTACCTAAATACAGAAAATAAAATAGACTTCCCTCGAATGGCGCAGCTAGCATGCAAAGCTTTAACCAAGGATTTCGAAACGGGTGGTAGCTATGTAAAGAGCTACAAGCATATTTTAGTAGACGAGTTTCAAGACATTAACCTAGCCCAGAAAACGCTAGTTGACTCTTTTTTTAAAGCTGGAGCGCAGCTTTGGGCCGTAGGCGATGACTATCAGGCCATTTATGGGTGGCGTGGTAGTAATGTAAGTTACATGCTAGATTTTGAGAAGGAATACCCTGGATCAAAAATACACCCGTTGAAGCAGAACTACCGTTCCGGCAGGCACATACTAAAGCTTGCACAAAACCTGTCAGAACATTTTCTTGAAGCCTACAAAAAAGACCTAAACCCAACGCGTGATACAGATGGAAAAGTATACGTTGACCAAGTTTGGGATGATGACGAAGAAGCTGACGCAATTGTTGATGAAATAACTCTGCGCATTGAAGACGGGGTTCCACTATCGGAAATTGCAGTTATCTCTCGCACCAATAGTAGACCTGTAAAAGTAGCTGCAGAACTCATCCGCCGTGGGCTACCAATCCAAATCCGGGGTGCACTTGCGCCGTTTGAGGAATTTGAAGTGAAGCAATTGGTGGCAGCCGCGGCCATTGCTTCAGGCGTTTATCTCAAACTACGCTGGCCCCGCATTCCAGCACCTTTATACGGTTTTGCCAAAAATATTGAAGCCGACCCATGGCAGAAGAAGGTCCGGGCCCTAGCCACTTATATTATCAACCGGCCACCAGACGGGTTGAACGACGATGATATTATTCACCGGAGGTCAAACGTAGAAAGGTATCGTGATGTTCTCCTTGAAAGCGCCAACTCAGAACAGTTTTTTTCAGTTCTTCAAGCGTCACTAATTGATGATGGGAATAGCGAAAAGATATTTGTCGGTACAGTTCACAGCGCAAAGGGATTGGAGTGGGATAGCGTCTTTTTTATGGGCTTTGAAGATGGGCACCTGCCACAAAAACAAAGTTTGGCTCCTCGCGCCTATGACGAAGAACGCCGCATTGCCTATGTTGGTATTACCAGAGCAAAGAACTTTTTATTTTTTACGGTGCTCGCAGCCAACAAAGATAATGATAATGAGCGCTCACCATTTCTAGAAGAAATGTTTGGTCCAGCCGCCAGTTCAAGTAAACAAGATAAAAAGAAAACTAGCCCTAAAAGTAAGGCTGAAGATACTTACGAAAATCCAATTTTTGAACGTATTAGAAATTTACAGCGTAAAGCTGCGGATCCTGCTTGCACAACATCAGAAGCCGGCGCCGCCACAGCAATGGCTGAAAAGCTTATGGCAAAACACAATGTTGGTATGAAAAATGGCAAACTAGTCACCATGCCGGCATCTAAATCAGATCCCACACTCCATGCACGTAGGGCTCGTGATGAATTCCATAAAAAAGATATTAGCGAGAAAGAAACTGATGCATGGCGAAAAGAGCGCTGGAAAGCATATCAGGATAAAGTTGTTGCAAACAATATACAGAACGCAAACCTAGCAGACGGGTCGGGTGGAGACGGAACAGGTTGGGCAGACGGGTCAGGCGGATCAGGGTTTTTACAAGAAGCTGGCTACACTACGCGAAAAGATGGCCCATCTGACACCAAAAGACAGCAGATTTTAGCAGATGTATTTCGTGGACACATCCATCTTCCAGATTGGCTTAGCGAGACAGTTCACATCCAGTGGGGCGCACCGAACACAATGGACCGATTGCGGAAAATGAGAAACACTTTGAATGTTGCCTTAGGAACTCAGCTGGGGCGGTCAAGTCCATCTGTACAAGCTATTAAGAAGTGGGAGGCGGACATACATTTTCTGGATGGTCGCCTGAAAGAAAATTTGGCTACAGAAACTGTGAGAAGTTAATGGTTCATTAAAGGGAGACGAAGATGTTTGGTTTATTTAAAAAAGGTCCTGAAGCTGATAATGATGGCTTAGACTACGACAGCGTAACTGTTCATTATGACGGTGAAGTACTCTCGCCTGACTATATAGCCGATACCCTCAGTAAGCCTGAAAGCGCTGAGCAAAGTTATCCATATCATATGTTAGTTCCCCATGGGTTAGGCAAACTTACATACAAATTACATGATGCGGTCATTGAACAATATGAAGGTGGGTTTGAAGCTGGACAGTATCAGGGAAAAGGCGCATTAATTGACAGGTATGGTGAGGTTCACGAAGGTGGATTTAAGGAAAACTTGCTAGTTAAATGAGCGTAGCAGCTTAAACTCAGTCTACCAACGCGCAAGCTGCTCCATTGGTATGAAATCCAACGCAGTTACTAGTTTAGATAAGATGTGAGCTCTAAGGCGTCTTTGAGCATCAACTAGGGCCTGATTAATTCTCAAACAGTAGTTTTTTGTAACCCATTTGTAACCCAAAGTTACATTCGGTTCAGGAGATTATCCGTTAAGTCATTGAAAGTAATGGTACCACCTCCTGGTCTCGAACCAGGGACCTCCTGATCCAC
>JAPKEA010000424.1 GCA_028822275.1 Planktomarina sp.
CCTTGAGGTAAGAGTTTAGCTCATCACGCCATTTACCAGCACCGCCGACGTTGCAAGTTGCCTGCAATCCGTGCTGCCAAGCACGTTCACAGTCTTTTTCGCCCTCACAGATGAAAATGAGTTGGTCTGGCCTGCCTTGCGCCAAGCGATCCAGCCCGTAAGGCAGGTCAGGCACGCCTTTGACGCCAAAGTGCCAG
This sequence comes from Planktomarina sp., assembly GCA_028822275.1. GTDB lineage: Bacteria > Pseudomonadota > Alphaproteobacteria > Rhodobacterales > Rhodobacteraceae > Planktomarina. Next base: position 198 of record JAPKEA010000424.1, read on the forward strand.
CCGTCATTTTCGTAACGCATTTGAGACCAGCTGTCGTTGTTGTACTTGACCGCTTTGCGCACCGGCTGGCCGTTTGCGTCGTTATAGACATGTTGGCGAACGGGTGTCCGTGGTGCCGGTGTTTCATGAAGCAAAAGACCGTTTGATTTACACCATTGCGCCGCGCTGGCTCTATCGGTCGCTAAATCCTGATGCACTATGAAGTCTAGGACGCCACCGCCTATTTTGTTCTCATGGTCAAAAAACTTATTTTCACCAGTGTGGATCGCCAAGCTGCACTTTTTGCCAAAACGCATTTCGTCTTGGTTTTGTGACGTCGGTTGCAGCCCCATGACTGCCACAACTTCTGAGATTTTGGGTAAATTTTCGTTCATTTGTAGCCTCAAGTTCTTGCCTGAAGCCGTAAAGTATGGTAAGGAATTGAGGCGTTAGTTTACCAAATCCTGTCCAGCTCTCAACGGCTTGGCGGGATTTTTTTATGTGGCAGGTTCGCTCAAGTGAGCTTCAATCTGGGGTAGGTTCCACAGAACCTTACCACCCAGTTTGCGGCCTTTTGGGATTACGCCAATTTTGTTCCAGCGCCAAACGGTCGGCAGGCTGACGCCGTACATTGCGGCAACCTCCCGTGCTGTAATCATCATTTTCATAAGTTCTGATCCTGTGCGGTTGATACAGGACATTTTTTACCGATTGATAGGGCTTCAGTCTTCTTGATTAGACCGGCTAAAACAGGGGTCTAATGCACTTATTTGCAATTTTTGTAAGCTTCGATTGCGCTTTGAGGCGACCAGTCTTTCAAAAACACGTCAGCAATCACATCGCTGACAAACCTTGAAAATGGGTGCGATTCCTGTTGAAACGAAACCGGCGCTTCTTCCTTGTGTTGTCCGAACCAAATTTGGCGACAGATATTTACTAACTGAACTTTAGTCGCCATTTCATTTACATTCTGCCGACCGTGCAGGCTGTGTGCTTGCGATGCAGTATCCAGTATTTGCAGTGCCGCGGTTAGCTCTTTTCGTAGCCAATAGGGTGCGTCGGATGATAGGCTGCTCAGCTCTTTTACAATCTGATCAAGCTTCACCTTCTGGGCATGTTTTAAAGTCGGAACGATTTCGCCCCAAATTGCAATTCCCGTAGCCAGTAACAACGCATTATCCTCAACTGACTTTTGGGTTCCGCTTGGGAAGTGCGCACGTAAAACCTGCGTGGCAACTTCGCGCCGTTTGTCGAAAGCAGCCTCAGCACTGGGAGAAACAGTTTTGCCCGTCATACTCGATTCCTTTCATCAAGGGGCGCAGCACCCGTCAGGTAATCAGTCCAGTGCTGCATCATTGTAGCTCGATCGTCCAGATAATCTGCGCTGTTGTACACAGCTTCAATTCCTTGCTGTTCGTGTGACAACTGCATCTCAGACAACTCTTTGCGGTAGCCTACCTCCATGGCCCATGTCTTGAGCGAATGACGTGTTCCATGTGCTGACACGTCACGGCTACCCCATGCAGATTGCAACGTCTTGCGCGGCACGTCCAACGCAATGCGATTTGCTTTGGTGCGTGGCTTGTAAAATACCAATTCACGATTGCCGGTGATGGGCTTTATGGAGGTCAACAGGGCCACAGCCTCACGGGGTAGGGGGCAGCGATGCGGTTGCCCTGTTTTGGTCATTGCGGGGTCATAAACGGCCCATACAGCGCGCTCTAGGTCGATGTCTTGCCAACGCATGCCAATGACCTCACCAGCGCGCTTGGCAGTCAGCAGAACGATCTTGGTGGCGATCACTGACAACATCGCGCTGTTGGGTTTGTTACATACAGCGGCCCATAGATCAGGCGCTTTTTCGTAATGAACACTTGGCTGATGATTGTCGCTTTGTTTGACCTCGGGCAATAAAAATTCTGTGCTGAACTTTGCGGGGTTTGCTGTTACAAGGCGATACTTTGGTGATGCTGCCATCTCAAAGATTTTAGCCAGCCATTGTTTGATGCGCTTGGCGCTCTCGTGCTTTTCAACCCAGATCGGTTCAAGCGCACGTATGACGTCCATATCCATCACTTTTGAGACGGGCATATTGCCAAAATGTGGATAGCAATAATGAGCGATATTGCGCATTGCCTGATGCCGGTGAACCGGATTTTTCCACGACGGCGATTTATACGCATGCCACGCCTCATGCATTTGCTGAAACGTCATTGCAGCGGTTAGCGGCTCGTCTGACTGTTTAAGGCCTAGTACCAACTTGCTGATTTCGGTTGGTGCCTTTGTCTTTGTTAGGGCCGATTTGACCATATCAATAGAGTACCCGTCAGCAAAGATTGATTTGACGCTTGTGTTCAGGTCTCTAGCTGCCTTTAGCGTCAGTTCCCTGTCATAAATACCGAGTGATACCCATGTGGTTTTTCTATCGCGTAACAGGCGGTGATCGAATGATTTGCTACCTGATTTATTGATGCGCAGATATAAACCGTTGCCGTCGCTAATGCGGTTTACTGCGGTTGAATACTTGGCATTTTTAATATCTAGATCGCG
>JAPKEA010000425.1 GCA_028822275.1 Planktomarina sp.
ATTTTCCGTCCTGCTAGCCAGTTGGTGCGTTACTTTGAGTGATTGTAAACTAGAATAAATACGCGAACTGAGGTGCAACCATCTTTCTTTTTTATTTATTCTGTTTTGGGTCTAAACCGAAGCTATCCAGTCTGCGTTTCATAATTAAATTCAGTGCTTTGGGGTTATTTCTCTTTAATAAGATTTACGAGGTCTAGAGCGGCTAAAATACGTGTATGATCAGTGATTAGTTTTATTGCAAGATTGGCATCATTAGCCTCTAGCGCCTGTACAATTGGTGGGTGGTTTCTGGCAACCTCAGTCAAATTGCGCTTCTCATTATTTCGGATCGCCATCATTTGGTGGATACGCAAATAAAGGTTGTTCCATGAAGCCATAAGGAGATCATGATCGGCTAGACTTATTAATGTTCGGTGAAATGCTTCGTCAGCCGCCGTTAGTGCTGAAAAGTTTTCGACTTTTGCAGCAGCGGTCATGTCAGAGCAATGCTGGTGGAGAGCATCAACAGGAGTACTACTTTCCAATATCCGTCGGACTGCCATTACTTCGTAAAGTTCCCGCAGAGAAAATATTTCTTCAACTTCGCGCGTTGTCAGCGGTTTGACGCGTTTTCCTTTATAGGCGATTGTTTCGATAAGTCCGTCATTTTCCAAAATTTGGATTGCTTCACGTATTGGCGCTCGCGATACATTTAATTGTTCCGCCAGTTCAGTTTCTACAAGACTGCTGCCAAGTGGCAATTGTCCACTCAGAATTGCTTCGCGTAAGCGGTTTGCCACCATAGTGCGTAGGGGTACGTTCTGAATTGGAGCGATGTCATTAGGCTTAGACTTGATTGAGATAACATTGTTAGCACTCATTTTTGGTTCCTTGGTACGTTTGTTTGCAGCCTCTTTATTAATCCCAAAAGGTGGTGACCCAGGCGTTTTCGATATTAATATGGAGAAGGTTAGGTGCTGGTCATTGTCAATACCAAACAATCAAGCTTATTGTTTACAGCATGATGTCGACGTAGCGTTATCTAAAAAGTAATAGCCAATTGTGGCTTGTCCTATTGGGCTATTTTACGGTTATGATGTGGCCTAGTGGTGCAGCCCAGGACGTCGACTCCAAAAATATTGAGCTGCTTACAGCTAACCCTACAAATTTGAAACATTGTGGGTGCCTTAAACTAGCAAAGAGAGAAGATCTTCATGATTGCACGCAAAATTGAATTATTTGTTCCTATTATAACCCCATTTGCGCCTGATCTATCCTTGGATACGGAACGCTTTGTGGCTCATGCTAAAGCTTTAATAGTATCTGGAGCAGACGGATTGGCTCCCTTTGGGACTACAAGTGAGGCAAACTCTATTTCGGTTCGCGAACGTATGGCAGCGTTGGAGGCCCTTATTGATAATGGAATTCACCCATCTCAACTGATCCCTGGCACTGGCTGTTGCGCCGCAGTGGATACCATTACTTTATCAGCACATGCGACTAAACTTGGCTGTCGTGGAGTCCTGATGCTCCCGCCATTTTTTTATAAAGGCATGAGCGATGAAGGTGTGTTCAACGCCTACGCTCAAGTAATCGACGCTGTTGGTTCGGACCTCCGTGTGTACCTTTATCATATTCCACAAATGTCAGGTGTACCGATTACCTTGAATTTGATAGAGCGCCTGCTGGCTGTGTATCCAAGCATTATTGCTGGCCTCAAAGATAGTTCGGGAAGCTGGGAAAATACAGCGTCTGTTATATCAGCCTTTCCTTATATCGATACTTATTCTGCGTCTGAGTCTTTAATCCCTGAAAATGTTGCGGCTGGTGGTGCAGGGTGCATAAGCGCGAGCCTAAATGTTAACCCAGCAGGCATTCGGGCTTTGATTGACGGGCTGAATGGCCCCAATCATCAAGCTTTGTACGAACAGGTCAGCGCCGTACGTAAAGTATTTGAGAGCCTTCCCCTAGTCCCTGCAATTAAGGCAGCAGTTGCCCAGCAAAGATCTGACCCAGGGTATGCACGTGTTCGCCCACCATTTGTTGAATTGGCGGCAGAAAATGCAGATACAATTTCTGAGGTGGTTCTCTTAGCTGGCTCGCAGACCCCTCAATGAAGGATGGATCAACTCTGGTCACTGGAGTGGGCAGCTTTAACGATGAGCTTTTCTGAGTGGCGGCGATGATTGGATTTTGTGGTTTAACTGGAATTTGGCTAAAGCACTTAATGTACGGTAAAAAAGTCATAGCGTTCAATAGATAGGCCTCTATTTCTAAAACGTTTATTTAGTTGCTATCATTTGATAATGCCCGCTCACTGGGCTAATTCTTGAAGGAATGGCAAGATGTCTGATCAAAATGAATACATGCACCAATCAATAGCAAAATCAGTTTTTGATCATAATATTAAAACAATTTTTGGTTTGGTGGGTGATACCGATCTTTTTATTGCAAATCATTTCGTCAGTGTATGTGGTGGAATAATGGTCCCTGCAGCGCATCAAGGGGTACTGTTCTAATGGCTCAGACCTTCACTCAAGTTACTGGAAAAGTTGGAGTTGCCACAATAACTCAAGGCCCTGGCTTGACTAATTATGTTACCGGATCAAGAGGAGGGCCTATCATAGTAGAACTTTAATTAGACCCGAATAGTATGCCACGTATACGTATGTGAAATTTATTTGATAAGAGCTAACTCGATGTTTCTTTCAGCTTTTTTAGACCGCAATTTTTATTGAAAATTTTG
>JAPKEA010000426.1 GCA_028822275.1 Planktomarina sp.
TTTTTAATAGGAGTCTCCCTTGGGTAATCTACGTAACCTAGCCTTCTGGGCAGTTTTGTTCATTCTCGTTTTAATGCTGTTTCGTCTGTTCTCGGGCGATGCTGTTAGCAGTTCCAGTCGTGCTACGACATACTCTGAATTTGTTCTGGCAGTCCAAAATGGGCAGGTCAGCAGCGCAACTTTAGATGGTGAAACCGTTAAATATAAGGGTCCTAATAATGTTGAGTTAGTGACGATAGTGCCCGGTGATGCACGGGTAAGCGAATTGCTTGTTTCAAACGGCGTGAATGTTGTTGCAAAATCTCAAGAGACGTCAATTTTTCAATCGATGATACTGTCATTATTGCCAATTCTTTTGCTAGTAGGGGTCTGGATTTACTTCATGAACCGCATGCAAGGTGGTGGCAAAGGTGGCGCTATGGGTTTTGGCAAAAGTCGCGCGAAGTTACTTACAGAAAAGCAAGGTAATGTGACGTTCGATGATGTCGCGGGTATTGATGAGGCCAAGGAAGAACTGGAAGAGATAGTAGATTTTCTTCGTAATCCAGAAAAGTTCAGCCGCCTTGGCGGCAAAATTCCAAAAGGAGCCCTCTTAGAAGGCGCCCCCGGCACTGGGAAAACGCTCCTAGCGCGGGCTATTGCTGGTGAGGCGGGTGTCCCATTTTTCTCGATTTCAGGTTCTGATTTTGTTGAGATGTTTGTTGGTGTTGGTGCCAGCCGGGTGCGAGACATGTTTGAACAAGCAAAGAAAAACTCACCATGTATTCTATTTATTGACGAGATTGACGCTGTTGGTCGTGCCCGTGGTGCAGGTCATGGTGGCGGTAATGATGAGCGTGAGCAGACATTGAACCAGCTTTTGGTCGAGATGGATGGTTTCGAAGCAAACGAAGGTATTATTATTGTAGCTGCAACAAACCGGAAGGACGTTTTGGATCCTGCATTATTGCGCCCAGGTCGTTTTGATAGACAAGTGACCGTACCGAGCCCCGATTTGCGGGGTCGTGAAAAAATCTTGGGCGTCCATGCACGAAAATGCCCAACCGGCCCTGATGTTGATTTACGCATTATTGCTCGTGGAACACCAGGCTTTACTGGCGCTGACTTGGCTAATCTGGTAAACGAGTCGGCTCTTTCAGCCGCTCGCATTGGACGACGCTTGGTCTCAATGGAAGATTTTGAGAAGGCAAAAGACAAAATATTAATGGGCGCTGAACGTAGGTCAATGGTTCGGACAAAGGTTCAGCTTGAAAAAACGGCTTATCACGAAGCAGGGCATGCTTTAGTTGGTGTTTTGCTGCCAAAGTGTCAACCTGTTTACAAAGCTACAATTATTGCGCGCGGTGGTGCTGGTGGTATGGTAATGAGCCTGCCGGAGATGGATCGCTTGAACTTCTACCGGGATGAATGTCATGATGAAATAGCAATGACAATGGCGGGTAAAGCGGCTGAGATATTCAAATATGGTGAAGATCAGGTTTCCAATGGCCCCTCGGGTGACATTCAGCAGGCCTCTAGTCTGGCGCGTGCCATGGTTATGCGTTGGGGCATGTCAGATAAGGTAGGCAATATAGATTATTCGGAAGCGGCTGAAGGATATTCTGGAAGGACGTCAGGTTTATCGACTTCGGCTGGAACCAAGGAATTGATCGAAAAGGAAGTTAGAACGTTTGTACAAGATGGCTATGATTTGGCAATTAAGGTCATAACTGAAAATCAGGAGCGCTTTGAAAATTTGGCGCAGGGTCTATTAGAATATGAAACTCTCACAGGTGCTGAAATTAAGAAGGTCATGGAGGGCGAAGTGCTGAACCGTGACGAAGAGTCGGGCGATAGACCATCAACTGGGGGTACGCCCTCGGTAACGGCAATTCCAAAAACTAAGCCCAAAGTAAATGACGGAGGCTTAGAGCCGAATCCAACTACTTAAAAACTAGCAGCCCCACCTAAATTTTGGGTGGGGTTTCTTTTACGTAAGGACATTTTTATGCCCGCACTGATAAAAACAGATTTTTATGGTCAAATTTCTTGGATCGGTGCTGTGGTCCATCGTGATAAGGTTACAGTTGAAACTGAAAAGCGTGATGAGTTATTGCTGAATTGGGATGGTGTTCCTGGTGCTGCGCACAGTGGGCGCCAAAGAGCCTCTGATAGCCGCGTTTTGCAGCAGCACAAGCTGGGGACTCAGATTGCAAACGTGCGTCAGATGAGCCTTGTAGGCCAAGAAGAGGTTAACCAAATCTCGGAAAGTATGGGCCTCGAAAATTTCAACCCATCTTGGCTTGGTGCTAATTTAGTAATTTCAGGCTTTCCGGATTTTTCCCATTTGCCGCCGGGGTCTCGTTTACAGTTTGAGAACGGAACCACCTTAATAGTGGATATGCAAAATCGCCCCTGTCACCAAATAGGCATGACGATTGAACGAGATCTGCCCGGGCAGGGTAAAGGTTTTAAAATTTATGCAAAAGGGAAGCGTGGAGTAACTGCTTGGGTTGAACGACCTGGTCTGATTAAGCTTGGTTATAGCGTTCGTTTGCATGTTCCTGATCAACGTGCGTGGCAAGCTGATGAGAAAGTTCAGCTTTTGTAAATACTTGGTTTTAAAAAGCTTGTCGAATTAATTGGAAAACGGCCTTACACACGATCAGTTCTGGCACCACAAACACGCCTATACTTAATTTGAGTGTTAGGGGAATTGTTTACTATTAAGCGAAGTTGCAGCAAT
>JAPKEA010000427.1 GCA_028822275.1 Planktomarina sp.
TGGTAGTAATGTGATGGGGACGGTACATGTTTTGGATGCATTGCGCTGCCACGCTGAACCAAAAGCTATCGTGGTAGTTACCTCTGATAAAGTTTATGAAAATGATGAGACTGGCTTTGCATTTACTGAGACTAGCCGTCTGGGAGGGCATGACCCTTATTCGGCTTCTAAGGCTGCGACTGAAATTGTGGTGTCTTCATACCGCCAATCTTATTTTGAGGAGCAGGGCATTCCACTTGTTACAGCGCGTGGTGGAAACGTTATTGGTGGAGGAGATTTCTCTGAAGACCGCCTGGTTCCGGATATCGTGCGGGCAGTTTCCCTGGAAAAGATACCTGAAATTCGTAATCCAGAAGCAACCCGGCCGTGGCAACATGTTCTCGATTGTCTTGACGGCTATTTTTCATACGCTGAAGCACTAGTTTCCACAGATAAAGTTCTGCCAAGCGCCCTAAATTTTGGACCCAAGTTGGATAGCTCTGCGGTCACCGTGGGTGCGCTTGTAAACGGCATGATGCGTGCGATGGACCGCCCACCTACTTTTGAAAAATCGTTTGAAGGGGGCGCACACGAGATGGTGAGATTATCTATTGACCCATCACTTACGTTGCACAGCCTTAACTGGGAATCCCGTCTGACCGGCGATGCTACTTTGCGACTCACAGCTCAGTGGTACGGATCTTTTATGGCGGGTGAAAATATGAAAAAAATTACAGATGGCCAAATTAATAATTATAAGGATGCAGTCCAGTGAACTGCCTTTGCCGCTTTTGCCAAAAAACTATGTCTCAAACTCTTGTAGATCTGGGTGAAACGCCTTTAGCAAATAGTTATTTAAGTACTAACCATGCTGAATCTATGGCATTAGAAAAGCGATTTCCTTTACGTGTCATGGTTTGTAATTCTTGTTGGCTTGCGCAGACAACAGAAACAATTCCTGCTGATAGTATTTTTAAGCAGGACTACGCTTATCTATCGTCATATTCTTCGGGGTGGGTGGCACATGCGCACCGCTATGCAGACGAAATGTCTAAGCGGTTCGATTTGGGCCCTAATTCAAAAGTGGTGGAAATTGCGTCAAACGATGGGTACCTTTTACAGCATTTTGTTGCCTTAAATATTCCTGTTTTGGGAGTGGAGCCAGCTGGCGCCGCAGCTGCACTGGCTGAACGCGTTGGGGTACCAACACGAGTTATGTTTTTTGATGAGACTTCTGCGATTACTTTGCGAGAGGAAGGGATTACAGCAGATCTAATGGTCGCTAATAACGTTTTGGCTCATGTGCCCAATATTCGCTCATTTGTTGCAGGATTCAAAACACTGATGAATCCCAATGGTGTAGCAACATTTGAGTTCCCTCATATTGCAAGCTTAATGGGTTCTGTACAATTTGATACGATTTATCATGAGCATTATTCTTATCTGTCCCTCACCTTCTTGAAAAAGTTAGTATCAGAAATTGGGATGTCAATTTTTGATGTTGAAAAGTTGCCAACCCACGGTGGTTCCCTTCGTGTGTTTATCTGCCATCCTAACGCACATTGTAAAAGCTCTGCAGTGGACAATATTCTTGCACAAGAGGTGGCAATAGAGCTTGATAAGCCAGCAGGATATGAGGGCTTTACTGCAAAAGTTAACAAGGTGACGTTTGACTTTTGGACATTTCTTGCCAAAGCAAAAGCGCACGGAAAGACCGTCGCAGGGTATGGCGCAGCGGCAAAGGGTAATACCTTTTTAAATGTTGCTAAGGTGGGGTCATCTGATATTGATTTTGTTGTTGACCTCAATATACAAAAACAAGGTAAACTCCTGCCTGGAAGCCATATTCCAGTAATATCGCCTAAAAAACTCACAGAACTGAAGCCTGATTACTTAGTAATTTTACCATGGAATCTTGCAGATGAAATAATTGAGCAGCAGCAAGGTATTCGAGAATGGGGCGGCCAGTTTGTTACAGCCATCCCGGAGCTAAGAATTAGATGAAACTGACAGAAACAGACTTGACTGGACTATTTCATATTGAAGCCAAGCCCCATACCGACGATCGAGGAGCCTTTGGTCGGCTTTACTGTGAAGATACTTTTAAATTGTGTGGACTTGGGTTTATACCTGTTCAGTCAAACCTTTCAGCTAATAAGCTGAAGGGAACTCTGCGTGGTTTACATTTTCAAAATGGACAGTTTGCAGAAGAAAAGCTGGTTCATGCAGTGGCGGGATCTGCTTGGGATGTTGCTGTGGATTTACGTCGGGGACCCACTTTTGGCCACTGGCGCGCCGTACTACTCGATGCGCTGAAGATGAATGCGGTATTTATACCTAAAGGTTTTGCACATGGATTTATAACTTTAGAACCAAACACATCTCTGCTTTACCATATGGGTTCTAGCTACTTGCCCGGGCAAACAAGAGGGATTTTATGGTCAGATAAAGACTTAGCGATAGAATGGCCTATTGCGGCCAAGGTGATCTCTGCTGCTGATAAAATGTTACCAAACTTGAAAGAAAGCTATGTAGATTTTTCCAAAAGCAAAAACTAAAATTATGGTTTATTAATTATTAATTTTTCAGTCATGGGCTTGAACTGTTTAAAAGTACTAAGACTTTGGCAATTTTTTTAAATAGCATTTGCAAGTCCTTTTATACAGGCATCAAAATAATTTAGGTTTCAACGGCGGTGTTTAATTTATCAAGGCTAATCAACTTTCATTGCGCAACCTTCATAAT
>JAPKEA010000428.1 GCA_028822275.1 Planktomarina sp.
CTTAGTGCGAGAGGTTATGGCCATTGTTGGCTGGATAGCCGCAACAGTTTTCGCTTTTGTATTTGCAGATGCAGCACAACCGCTTGTCCGACAAGTTCCCTACCTGGGCAATATGTTAGAAGACAGTTGCGAACTATTAATTATAACTAGCTTCGCAGTAGTATTTGCGATTTCATTGATGGTGTTATCTCTATTTACACCTTTATTTTCATCAATCGTTCAACGTTCCTTTTTGGGTGGATTAGATCAAACTATTGGTTTTTTATTTGGTGTCTTAAGGGGCGTGGTTCTAGTGGCTATAGGGTTTTTCTTATATTTCACGATAATGCCTAAACAGGATATACTTGCTCTTGAGCAGTCGCGTTCTGCGGCGGTCTTTGAAAACTATGTAGAGGACGTAAAAAATCAAAATCCAGAAGCAGCTTTGGGTTGGGTCCGCCTACAATATGACCAGCTGATTGGTGAATGTGCAAAATAGACCAATATCAGTCTTGTGTACCCCCCCCACAAGACCAAATGTACTAGAAATTTCATAAATTAAAGATTTAAAAAATGCGATAAATAACTAATTGTTTAAGTGACATGGCAACCTAGATCAATTACCGCAGTATTACACCTGATGTCGAACGGAGCTTAAGCGTGACCCATTCCACAGACCACCTACACACCGACCCATTCGATGATGATAAGCTCAAAGAAGAATGTGGTGTATTTGGAGTCCTAGGTACGCGAGATGCTGCTAACTTTACCGCCTTGGGCCTGCATGCCCTACAACATCGTGGACAAGAGGCTGGTGGCATTGTTGCCCATGATGCAAAAAAAGGTTTTAACTCTGTGCATCGCTTTGGATATGTTAGAGATAATTTCACAAGTACAAAAGTAATGGAGCAATTGCCCGGTGATCTGGCGATTGGGCACGTTAGGTATTCAACTTCTGGACCGAAAGGCAATACAGTCATTCGGGATGTGCAGCCTTTTTTTGGTGAATTTTCAATGGGTGGTGCTGCAATTGCGCACAACGGAAACATTACAAACGCGGATGAATTACGAAAAGAGCTTATTGAGCGTGGTTCAATTTTTCAGTCGTCGTCTGACAGTGAATGTATCATCCATTTGATGGCCCGATCCTTGCAGCGCAATATCCCACAGCGAATGGAGGACGCGTTACGCCGCGTGGAAGGTGCTTTCTCTATTGTCGCTATGACAGACTCGAAACTTATTGGTGTTCGCGATCCTTTGGGAGTACGACCGTTAGTATTAGGCAAAGTAAGTGACGGTTGGGCTTTAAGCTCTGAGACGTGCGCCCTTGATATAATAGGCGCGGATTTTGTTCGTGAAATACATCCTGGTGAAATGGTAGTAATAACCCAAGATGGTTTGGAGAGTAGCTATCCTTTCCGCCCAGCCCGCCCTCGGTTTTGTATTTTTGAGCACGTATATTTTAGTCGTCCAGACAGTATCTTAGGGGGACGTAGTGTATACGAAACCCGCGAAGCTATCGGTCGTGAGTTGGCAAAGGAAGCTCCAGTTTCAGCTGATTTGGTTTGCCCAGTCCCTGATAGTGGCACACCTGCAGCAATTGGATATAGCCTACAATCCGGAATTCCATATGGAATGGGAATTATTCGTAATCAATATATGGGACGCACATTCATTGAACCTAGTGAGCAAATTCGGAATATGGGCGTACGTTTAAAATTGAATGTTAACCGAGCATTGATCCGTGGAAAACGTGTAATATTGGTGGACGATAGCGTTGTGCGAGGCACAACAAGCCGTAAAATTAAAGAAATGATCTTGGATGCAGGTGCCGCTGAAGTTCATTTCAGGATTGCCAGCCCTCCGACGGCCTGGCCCTGCTTTTATGGTGTTGATACACCGCAGCGCGAAAAGTTGCTGGCGGCAACTATGAGCGAAGAAGAAATGCAACATCATCTCTGTGTAGATAGTTTAAAGTTTATTACCCTGGATGGTTTATACCGTGCGGTCAGTGGTGTGAACCGCGACAATAAACAACCTCAATATTGTGATGCATGTTTTAGTGGCGATTATCCAGTTTTACCGTCCGATCAGATAAACAACGGCTTTCAGATGAGGGCGGCTGATTAATCACTGTGTCACTATCCAAGACTAAGGTTTACTGCCAGTGGGCCTCTAAATGCCCAGCCACCCCAAGCTACAGGATTTCTCAATTCCATATTGGGAAATGCCTTAAATAATAGTGGCAAAGCAACTTTTGTGATCAATACGCTGCTTGCTGCCGCACCCGCACAAAAATGGGGTCCTGCACCAAAATGTATAGATTGCCCAATCTCCCTTGTCAGATCGTATTCATCAGGGTTTACAAAAACACGCGGGTCTCTGTTAGCAGCCCCAAACATGAAAAACACACGGTCATCTTTCTTGAAATTATAGCCAAGTATACTCTGGTCTTCAGTCACCTGGCGCGGGCTCATTCCTATGGGTGACATCCAGCGTGCGTATTCTAAAAATGCCTTCCCCCAATCAGAGGTCCTCTCAACGTAAACTCTTGCTTTCGGGTTTTGCAAAACAGCAGCTACTGTACCTGCAATCGCATCCCGAGGCTCATTTTGCCCACCAGAAATAACCAATTTAATATTAGCTCGGATGCTTTCAAGTGATTGTCCTGCGTGATAAAGTACCGACAACACAGACTGATCTGAAATTCCTATTGCATTATTCAAGACCCGATCAATATGA
>JAPKEA010000429.1 GCA_028822275.1 Planktomarina sp.
CAAGCGCATAGCTTGCCAAATTAAGCTCGTTAGCAATACGTGACAGTTCAAAATCTGAGGCGAAAGCGCAGCTTAATGGCAAGGCCGTCAGGAAGAGTAAATGAGAGAATCGCAGTAGCTGCTGACAGCTGGCGATAAAAGACAATAATGGAATCATTATCAGTCTTTGGCCAATGCCGGAGGATGAGGCTCGTTCACGGCGAATCATGTCTCACTCTCCTTTGATTTGGCGCATGATGCACGCCCGACCCAAAAAAAAGCAGTCACTTACGCTGTTTAACCGATCAATCCTACGAGGCAGCATTCCTGCAAATTTCCAGGTATTGTTTTACAACAGACTTGACGCCGTGCTGCAAGGATTCAACCACTAAGGCATGCCCAATAGACACTTCCAAAATCGCAGGGATGGTCAGAAATTTCGGCAAATTTCGCAAATCCAAATCATGTCCTGCGTTTAACCCGATGCCGAGCTCCGCGGCTTTAGCCGCGGCTAACAGGTACTCCTGAAAAGTATCGTCTTGTTTGCTAGTGCCAAAATTATTGGCAAATTGCTCGGTGTAGAGTTCCACTCGGTCAGCGCCAATCTCTTTTACTTTTCCGAGCTTAGACGCGTCAGGATCCATAAACAAGCTGGACCGTATACCCGCATTTTTCAGTCGGCTTAGCACTACATCTAAAAAAGTCTCATTTTTATCAACATTCCAGCCGTGGTCAGAGGTGAGTTGGCCAGGTTTATCCGGAACAAGCGTGCACTGTGCCGGCTTAATTTCCAGAACCAATTCTACAAAGTCGTTAGAGGGGTACCCTTCAACATTAAATTCCACATCCTCTTTGGAGCGTAAAAACTCACCTAAATCAAAAGCATCTTGGCGGGTGATATGACGCTCATCGGGACGTGGGTGGACCGTTATCCCTTTGACCCCCATATCGATAACTTGTGCCGCAAAGTCCACGACATTGGGGAAGTCTCGACCTCGAGAATTACGTAACAACGCTATCTTGTTTACGTTTACGCTAAGAACTGTCATCGCACCACCCTTACAATTTGTGTTGGCAGCTTAGCCACTAAAAAAATCAATTGCTACTTTTTGGAAGGCCTGAGGCTTATCTGCGTGTAACCAATGTCCAGCCTCAGAAATTATCTTCACACCTGCATTTGGAAACAGTTCAAGTATTTGCGCTTCGTGCTTAGCTTGCACATAAGGCGATAGGTCTCCTTTGACAAAAAGAGTTGGTTTTTCGAAGATGTTACCACCCAAAGGTTTCTCCATAAGCCGACCATAGTTGGCTTCGATTACAGGCAGGTTAAGCCGCCACACAAACCCCAAATCGCCGTCGCGAACCAGGTTAGTCACTATGAATTTTCGGGTAGCCTCATCTTCAATGTAGTCCGCAAGCCCAGCCTCTGCTTCGCTGCGAGACTGAAGTGAAGCCAGATCAAGTGCATTCATCCCAGCCATCACCTGCTCGTGGCCATCTGCTTTGCCTGTGTACAAAACTGGCGCAATATCAACAACCAATAAGCGATCGACCAAATCCGGGTAAGATAATGCCAGCTCCATTGCTACCTTACCGCCCATAGAATGGCCCAAAAGATAGGCGCTAGAGAGGTCAAGAGATCTTAATAACTCTTTTATATCCTCAGCCATCACTTGATAATTGTGTTCTGGCGTATGGGCTGAATCGCCATGATTGCGCAAGTCGACACCAATCACTGAGAATTTCTCGGCAAGCGCCTTACAATGGCCTCCCCAATTACTCTGGCTACCAAAAAGACCATGCAACACAATGAGAGGCTGCCCTTTTTCTGAGTATTTTTTGTAATGTAGTTGCATATTTTTACGTCAGTGATTTCAAGATTTCGAGAACGTCACTATCATGGGATTTAGTTTTCACTTTATCCATGATGTGAACGAACTTGCCATCTTTATTGATAATGAAAGTACTACGAATAATACCCATGAATTCGCGGCCCATAAATTTCTTAAGCCCCCATACACCGTATTTCTCAGCTATTGTATGGTCTTCGTCAGCAAGTAAGCTGAAATTAAGACTTTCCTTAGTCTCAAACTTTTTCAGACGGGCGACCGGATCTGGACTGATACCAATAGCAACCCCCTCAAACTTTGCCAACGATTGCGAGCTGTCGCGCAGTCCACAGGCCTGAGCTGTGCATCCGGGCGTCATTGCCTTGGGGTAGAAGTAAAGAATTACATTCTTTTCCCCGTTATAATCCCTCAAATTGACTGTGTCACCGTTCTGGTCCAACAAACTAAATGCTGGAGCCTTGCTGCCTAATTTGATTTCGGCCATCGTCTACTCTTAATAATCTAGGATATATGTCGCTAAACTCATTATACCGCCGTTTGCCAAATCACGGTTAACACTGAAAAATAACTGACACCCTTGTGCCAGTTCTGCCACAACGGAACTAACTCGAGACAATGAGCAGATCACCCAAATCTATTGTAATTCTAACTGGCGCCGGTATCTCTGCCGAGTCTGGCATAGAGACTTTCCGAGCTAGTGATGGCTTATGGGAGAACCATCCGGTTGAGGATGTCGCTACTCCCGAGGGCTTTGATCGAAACCCTCAGCTAGTTTATAGCTTCTACAATCAGCGGCGCAGCCACCTGCTGTCCCCTTTGGTACGCCCAAACAAGGCCCATACCGCCTTGGCCGAGTTCGAGAGCAAGTACACTGGATCATTTCTTCTAATA
>JAPKEA010000430.1 GCA_028822275.1 Planktomarina sp.
TTATCTGCAGCTTTTTCATCTACAGCTTTCTTATCTGCAGCTTTCTTATCTACTACCTTTTTATCTGCATCAGCATTACCCTGCCTAGCAGCTTTGGTATACGACTTCAATGCAGTTTTGTCGTTCTCTGGAACACTTTCGTCTTTGTTGTATATATTTCCCAAATTAAATTGAGCGATAGCATCTCCTTGCTCAGCAGCTAAGGTAAACCACTTTACTGCAGTTTTGTCGTTCTCTAGGACACCGTAGCCATCAGCGTACATGGTTCCCAAAGTATATTGTGCATTAGCATTACCCTGCTCAGCAGCTTTGGTATACCACTTTAGTGCGGTCTTATCGTTCTCTTGGACACCGTAGCCATTAGCGTATATAACTCCCAAATTATATTGTGCACCAGCATTGCCCTGATCAGCCAAAAGAGTCCACTCGGCTAGGGCAGTTTTAAGGTCGCCTGATCTGTCGGCTGGAAGACCTTTGCTAAAGTCAGTAGCGATAGCCACTCCACTAGCCAACAGCATTGAAAGTGTTAACCCTATAATTATCTTTTTGATACTCATGTCTCGTCCTTGAAAAACTTATATAGTCTTAAAGTCGTTATTGATTAGTGCATAATACGATTACGCACTTCAATCGCCACTGCATATAACACTCAATAAGAAGGTATTTGCATGTAATTGGAGGTTAACGATGAAAGCAAGCGGCCTTAAGTGGTGGGGGAAAATTTATTGCCGTTGACCTTAATAAGCCCGCTGCATTATTTCACGGCAGCTACAGTAATTTAGCAGGCCAGTACGATATAGTAGTGTTTACAGAGGTACTTGAACACCCCACCGCAAACCCGGTAGAAATACTGCAACAGCTAATTCATTTGCTAAAGCCAAATGGCTATATATATTTATCGACACCCAACTTTTTTCGCCGCAAAAATAGAGCGCAATTCCAAAACCAAGAAAACCCACAAGAAGTATATCCATCCGGCGACAATAACTGGGATGCCCACCACCATTATCGAGAATATGGCCTGAAAGAAATGCTTCGATTCATCAAGCAGTCTGGCGGAAAAACCAGTGCCCTTTATTTCTCCAACTGCTGGGATACTGAGCACTGTCAAAATGAATCTGATAGAGGCAATATGGTTTTTGTCATACAACTGAGTGACTAGCCTGAAAAACTTACCGATGGAGAATGGGTGGGTACAAAACAACTCCTGAAACTATGAGCCCGTAAATTAACTTTTAAAGTATCGATTACAAATTCAATCTTTTAAAAATAGACTCTGGCACAGAACAAATAATAAACATAATCAACCGCCAGTAATACGGCGTATAACAAATATTGCTACGCCTATGCAAAGCCCGAAAAATATCACTAGAGACCTTCTCAGGAGTTGACCATAGCGGGCCTTTGCTAAATGCTTTTGTCATAGGAGTGTCAACAAATCCAGGCTTAATTGTTAACACGTGTACGCCCGATTTAAATAGTCGATTCCTCAAGCCTTGTAAAAACAGATCAACCATTCCTTTAGATGCACCATAAACATAGTTGCTCTTGCGCCCCCTGTTTCCTGCAACTGAAGAGATCACTGCAATCTCTCCCTTTTGTCTCTTCTCAAAATAAGTTGCTAAATGCGTTAGCAACGATATGGTACTTAAACCATTCACTTCCAAAACATGTTTGGTATGTTCAAATGACTGTTCACAAGCTGCTTGATTGGGCAATATACCGTGTGCGATTAATACTGTGTCGATACCCTTTAATTTAAGGTCAGCCTCATTAAGCATGGGTAGATGACTATCGTAGTCCAATACATTTAAAACATAGGTGCTGACCTCCCCCGCTCCTCTTGCAGACAAATCCTTGGCAAGCACATCCAACCTATCAGCGCTTTTACCCACCAGAAATAAATCTTCTCCTTGCTCCGCCCAACGGGTACAACACGAACGCGCAATAGCCGAGTATGCACCCAAAACTAATATTTTACTCATACATTATGTCCGTTTATTCTACGCCAAAAGCTAGAAGAAAAATAAGGGTCCACAAAGGGCATTATCGACTCCCATTGTGGGAATGATTGCCTAAAGGTATCTACATCCATGCGGGCATCCTTAGCAGGATAAATTGCGCCATTGGCGGCCTTAACTACTTCGTCCAAGTATCGCAATAACTTGAAAGTTGGTGCTCCATTATTGGGAAAGTCCAATGCCAACGTAGTACCGGGTCTCGGAAAGGATAAGATACCCGGAGATTCCAGATCACCAAATTGTTTTAACACAGCCAAGAAAGAACCGGCCCCTTCTGCGGAAATTATTTGCAGAATTTCTTTTATTGCCTCACGCTCATTGGTTTTAGGAACAACACACTGATACTGAAGAAAACCTCTTTTTCCATAGACTAAATTCCATTTTAAGAGCCTATCCAGCGGATAAAAAAATGTCTGATAATGCACTCTTTTGGCAACCATTTCTGCGGCATTAGAATGAAAGTAATACTTGTTGAACATACTAATAGACATGTTATTAAACAGTGAAAATGGCACCTCAAACGGCACGCTTAATTTATTTTTCCCCACCCATTTTGTATCCATATCATTAGGTAAAGCTGGGGCATTGTTAGCGCGATAAAAAACACCACGGCCAATGTCATGGCCTTTAGCCAAACAGTCAACCCAACCAACCGTATACTCATATTGATCATTAGACGATGATGACCACGAAA
>JAPKEA010000431.1 GCA_028822275.1 Planktomarina sp.
TTCATGGACAGGGGTAAAGTACCCCAATGTCCGGGAACAGCGACGAAGTTCATAAATCGCTAGGTCGTGATCCTAGCCTAGCGTTTAAAGTAAACATTACTTGAAAAAACCAGCAAAGACCTGTGACAGTTTCAAAACAAATCAGGACACTGCGTTTTTGTAAATTTGGAGTGTGAGCCATTGTTTGCTGTTGATTTTGTCCACGATGGCACAGCTAAAATATCGGCGTTATGCGTTCAAAGTACAACGGAGACGTTTTGAGATGTAAGGTCAAATATTGGCAAACGCCAATTATTGGCCCGCGTCCTACAGGCTAGAATTTGCGGCGCTTGGCGGTTGGGGATTATTCTTTGGGTTACTATCTATTTTTTTGAGTTCTTCAATTTTTTCTGATTTCAACAAGGCTTCTAAATCCTGATAAAGTGCGTCGGCCAGAGCTAAGGAGTAGACTTGCTCATCACCTTTGTAAAATGCGAAGGATCTTGATTGTTTACGCACTTTTTCAGGGTTGGAAATCGTTTGCTTTGTCCAGTCGTACAAGGGGTAATCATCTGTTCCGTTTTGTTCGGCTTCCGCGCAGTAATCAAAAAAACCATTAAACGTACACACAAGTCTGGTTCCGTGTTTTTGCGCTATGACATTGATTTCATGAACCACAGAGGACTGTGCCGCGGTTCGAAGCGCCTTGGAAAGCTCCTCGCTCACTTTAATCCTAATTTGATAAAGCCACTGCATTGGGATGGTGTCACTCCTTTATTCATTTGATGTTATGTCGTATTTTCTTGGTCGTAAGGGGTGTTTTTAGACAGGTCTTTGCATCGAGAAAATGGTGCCATAAATACGAGGCACATAATAAGAAAAAAATGCAGTCAAACATCGCCGAACAACTACCAAGGCTAGCGAAGCAAAACCAATCGCCGAAATGAGAAACAAAATCCACCCTGCTAAATTGATGTGATAGTTAGTCACAGTAATATACATTTTCTTAAGACCTCTGCCAACAAGTTGATCTGGGCATGAGGTATCAAAAGCTCCCAAATACTCAACACATATTTTGTGCTGAGAAAAATGCGGGATTGCGTTGCACGCGGCTGATTTGCATCAAGTTCGGTAGGGTCAAGCGGAAGAGTTGTTGCGGCTCATAAAAAGCGATCCACTTTGATAGGCTACTCATGGCACATTCTTTCATTACCGGAGCTTAGGGGGGATTTCTTTTTTGTCAGTGTTTGGCCAAATGTGTGGTTCACGCAGCCGTCCTTTCGTTCAATCGACCTGTGTGTTGATTTGGTCGGTCTTTCCAAGATTAATCTGATTAGATCAATGCCCTCATTCTCACCTATCGGTAAAAACTGATTTATTTTTTATAAAGACATCGCCGACGTTCAATAAAACAGTTTTTTTGAGACTTGATTTTCAGACAAAGACATTATTTTAATTGTTATGAAACAACTGTCTCCTGATGAAATTAGTGACGTTATACAAATGGCTTTGTCAGATCACATCACATTTGAGCACATCAAACAGCAATACGGTCTACGTGAAAAAGAAGTGCAAACCCTTATGAGAAAAAATCTCCGTAGGGGCAGTTATCAAGCGTGGCGAAAAAGGGTCAGAAATTTCGGCAGCAGAAGAGAGTTTTACAAGTAGTCGGCAGGGTTATCTTTTCATCAATTAAGTTAATTGTTAAAAAGCTTATGACCTAAAAGGCTTTAATTTCTGTATAAAAATTAGGCAAAATCCACAGTTTCGGATTGGAAAACCGGATTATGTCGTTAGTGAGTGGATGTTGAGTGTGGAAAATACCTCAAAGGTTGAATATGAACATATCAGTCAAACAAGCCCCGTTTTCAGATGATCCAGAGGCCTTGAATTTAGGGCCGTACATGTGCGTCGCAGATGCGAAAATAAGGGTGATATCAATATTTGACGATCTGCGTTATGATCGGGCAGATTTGGATATGATGTCTCCGGCGATGCGCCTTCATGCGATTGGACGGCTTGGTTCGCTGGGTTTTAAACAGGTTTCAGGCACGGTTCTTAAACACCATGCATCGGGAGTGTGCTGTTTTATTCCTAAATTTCACGCTTTGGGTGCATCGCCGTTTGACATCACACGGTATACCCCTCGGGGAGAGCACGATTTTTACATTTTGACCCCAACGCAAACCGCCTGTCAGTACGTGGATTTCTATTCCCATGCAGAGGCAGTGGAGCGGGTCAAGGCGCTGATCATCCGTCAACCGATTAATCTGTACAAATTATTAGACTACTTGGAACCCAAGACGGCGCATCAGGCATTTGCTAATGCAATCGGCCACCTGCGTTTTGTTCAACGTGAGGCAATTACATCAGAGCCGCTTATGCGTCGGCGTGCATTGGGTAGCCTAGTTTAGCGTCGGTTTCATTTTTGGAGACGGAGAGTTGCAATGGCAGGGGGCAGATCCTCGAAAAGAACATACCTGAATTACTAAAAGTAATGGGTTCGTACATGCTGGCGGCCTGACCAAAATGTCGACCGAGGCGCGGCGCATCCGCAACCTATATATCCAGCCTAGAAGACCATAAAATACACCTAAGCCGAGCCCCACAACTGCATATTCAATTAACAAAGGCGAGATCGAAATTTTTCTGAAACAAAATCAGGAGCCTCAAAGCGGAGAAAAATTGCCTCTGGCCTACAACAAGAGCAGTTGCGGTATCTCCGCAAGTGGCA
>JAPKEA010000432.1 GCA_028822275.1 Planktomarina sp.
ATTCCCGCGGTCGTTTATAATATCTGACACCATCGTTAGTGGGATCATAATTGCAGGTGCCAATACGCCAACCACGACAAAACGCCAACCCGAGCTTTTCATTGAAATAATCCTATAAATTTATAAAATATTACTCAGTAATGTCCCAAAATGAGTGAATTGGCAAGTTCAGGCAGAGTGCATTCATCAGATCAGAAAACTATACACTCAGGCACTTTCGGGTTTACCAACGAGAAAGAAATGCAAATCCGGTCTATAAGTAGACCGTTTGACAGTGGAACATCTGCAATCCTTTGATATTCGATAAAGCCCAGTTTGGCATAATAGCGCAAACCGCTGGGATTATTGGCCTCGGATTGTCGCATCAATATTGCAGACCCCAGCGATTTGCGCACGCAGGCGGGTTGCTTGAAACAGCGCTTTGCCAATGCCGCGCCTCTGACAGTCTGGCGCCACAAAGCTGGCAATGATGGCCCAGCTTTGTGGCAGTTTACCCACCCCTTGCCAGTTTGGATCAGCCTATTCCAAAGCTTGAAACCCCATCAGCTGGTCGCAGTGCTCTGGGTGCTGGGCCACAAGCAACTGATCGCGAAAGGCGGGGCGATATAATGACGAAGCAATCGGTCTCTATCGAAGGGATTGACATGCGCCGTTGTCCCACCAGTTTCGATAATTTTGTTCAATAATGCGCACAGGCTTTGGCCATCTTGCCGAGTAGCCGGCCGAATATTTGGCGACATCACAGCCATACTAAGATATCTGCGCCAACACTTCGGCCCAATCCTCACGTTCTGTTTGGCGGCGCAACCGGACCGAATTGTAACAATAACTGTTATTCGGGTGAATGCCCCAGCGCCAATTGCTCACGCGCGGTAATAATGCATCCATTTCCTTGCCCAGCGCACCTGCCAGATGAACCGTGACATTATCAATCGACACAATGCGATCACAGGCAGTGACCAGCGCGGCCAAGCCGTCAATATCGTGAAAAATATCGATCTGTCCCACTTGTGCCACGTCGATCCCATGGTCTTGCCTTACCCGATTAATTTCATCGTCCATATCGCCATATTGCAAGCTCACGAACTTAACGTTCTCGGCCTGAAAAGCGCGGGTAAGCTGACCAAGGGAAATCGTGCGTTTTTGTACAACCCGTATTTTAGAAGTTGAATGCCAGCTAAGACCAATCAGGATTTCCGAGCCATCACTTAAAAGCCTGTCCCGCAAAGCTGCAGCTCTTTTTCCATCTGCAGATAAATAGCCTTGCGCTGCTGTTTTAAAACTCTCGATATTGGGTCGAAAATGCAGTGGCAGCGATCCCATAGCGATATGGGCATCCTAATCATCTTCGGCAACCGGTACGCTATTTTCAACAAACTCAATATCTTTTGGGAATGAGCGACTTAAAATCGGGATCAGGCGTTTATTAGCCTTCACAATGAGGTCCGAGCAGGCCGCGTGAAGATCGGGAATCAAAGAGGAAAACATGATCTCATCTCCGATACCCTGTTCACCCCAAACCAAGACCCGACCCTGATCCCCCAAGTGCCATTTAGGCCAGCTAGATAAAGTGGGTACAGAGTCCAGCTTGGATTTCTTCCAACGATATTCATAAGCGGGCCAACCCTTTTTAAAACTTTCAAGATTGAGCAACAGTAACGATTTATTGTACCGCGCATCCACATTTTTAGGATTGATTTTAATGGCACTATCATAACTCTTGATGGCCGCCTGCAACTCGCCTTTTGCGCGGAGTGCCGCGCCCATATTATTGCAGGCATTATGATGGTTTGGCATAATCTGCAGTGCTTTCTGGAGATTCTTTATTGCTGAATCATAGTCGCCTTTTTCAACTAAGGCGCTGCCAATATTAAAATAAGTTTCCGCATAACCAGGTTTGAGTTTTAGTGAATTCCTATAGCATTTGATCGCGGCATCAAATTGCTTTTTATCCACCAAAGCTAACCCAAAATTATTGTAGGGCTCAGCATAATCAGGTTCAAATTTCAAGGCCCACTGATAGTTTTGAATCGCTGCATCAGGATCTCCCTTTCTTCTGAAAGCATTTCCTAGATTATTATAAACTTCAGCATTTTTTGGACTTATTGTCAGTGCTTTCCGATAGGTATCTATTGCAATTTCATATCTTTTAAGAGCTGAATTCGCAGCACCAATAATATTCAAAACCCTTGTAGATCTCGGATATATTTTGATAATTTCTTCTGATGCCAATAAAATCTCTTCATATTTCTCAATCTTATAAATATTTATTAATTCGCGAAGTTTTTCTATCGGCACCTTATCGCGGGAGGAGGGTTGAGATGTCATACCAGACTTCAGCCGCTCATAAGCCTGAATCGCCTTTTATTTTTTGGATATTTCGAGAGTATTTGCTGATAGACTATTCCTGCAGCGGCAAAATTTCCCGATTTCAAATATTTATCCGCTTTTGAAAGGTTTTTTTGAACTGTTGAAGTGATAATCCAACCTTTGTAAAAAATAAATTCTGGTCGTACTGGGTTAATTTTATAGCCGCAGTGGTGAACGCTCCAGTCGATATAAAAAATCAAACACAGAATAGGAACATAAAAATGTAAAATACACTTAAAATGATTAAATTAACAAGCAGTGGTATACCCTGTTATACTGGTATTTTAGGTACCTTTGTTTCATAAACCGTTAAATTTTCACGTCACGCAGATTGACCATCCC
>JAPKEA010000050.1 GCA_028822275.1 Planktomarina sp.
TAGGATAACGCCTGTCCAGCCAAAGTGCACGGCTGGACAGACGCGTGCCTGGTGCAGATTGAAACCTTTTATATTCACTAATATACAATAAATGCTCGATTTTCTTGACGGTTTCACGATCAAAGCCAGCGTTTAGGCAGTCCAACACAGAGGCATCTTCATCTACGAGCATAGTCAAAATACCATCGAGAACTGGGTACGGCGGTAGGCTGTCCTCATCTTTTTGATCGTCACGCAGCTCGGCAGTTGGCGACTTGTCGATGATACGTGACTCAATCATAACTCCCGCGGGGCCCATCATCCAAGGTCGATGATTTTCATTACGCCATTTGCAAATGTCAAACACACGAGTTTTGTAAAGATCTTTGATGGGGTTAAAACCACCCGCCATATCTCCGTAAATTGTAGAGTAACCAACCGCAACTTCAGACTTATTCCCAGTTGTAAGAAGCATATGCCCTTTCTTATTTGAGATCGCCATAAGCAATAGCCCCCGAAGCCGCGACTGAATATTCTCTTCTGTAAGATCCGCGGCAAGCCCTTCAAACAATGGTGCCAAGGCAGAAGCCACAGCTGACCGTGAACCTTCTATTGGCACGCTGTGTAAAACAGCGCCCAACGCCTGAGCAACAGATTGCGCATCATCCAGAGAGCTTTGACTGGTATATTCAGAGGGCAACATTATACAATTTACATTTTTTGCACCTATGGCGTCGGCTGCAATAGTCGCAACGATTGCCGAATCAATTCCCCCAGAAAGTCCAAGAACAACGGAAGAAAACCCTGTTTTTAAAATGTAGTCGCGTAAAGATAAGACCATTGCATGGTAATCTTGCTCAAACGGTTTAGGCCAAACTATACGATTTTCTGGTTCAGCAAGCCACCCTTTGGGCGTTTCCAAAAAGCGCACATGTGCAATACAGGTTTCAAACATCGGCAAGGATAAAGCAAGTTCACCACCAGGATTCAAAACAAAAGAACCGCCATCAAAAACTTGATCATCTTGGCCACCAACCATATTAAGATATACCAGCGGCAAACCAGTTTCGATCACACGAGAGACCATGAGGCCAATTCGCTTATCAATTTTCTCACGTTCGTAGGGTGAACCGTTGGGAACAAATAATACCTGAGCACCAGTTTCAGCCAAGGCTTCAGGGACCTCACTGTGCCACGCGTCTTCACAGATTGGCGTTCCAATGCGCAAGCTACCAACTTTATAAGGTCCAGAAATTTCAGAACTTTTATAAAGACGTTTTTCATCAAACACAGCATGATTTGGCAAATTATGTTTTCTAATAATAGCTTGAATAGATCCGCCTGACAAAATGTAATAGGCATTATGAAGACCCTGAGCATCTCTGCTTGGCCCGCCAATACCCATCGTCGGACCGTTAGCGCAGCGCCTAGCAAGACTATTGATATGGGCAATCGTATCTTCCAGAAAAGCGGGCTTCATCACCAGGTCTTGGACCTGATATCCAGTCACAAACATCTCTGGCAGCATAACCATGTCAGAGTTTGCCGCAGTAGCGGCCTCCCATGCCTGGAAAGCCTGCTCACAATTACCTGAGAGATCTCCAACTTTTGCGTTCAATTGTGCCAGTGTCAGTTTAAATTTTTGCTGCATGTACTCACTCAGTCTTGCGTTTATCACTCTTTATCTATCAGAGATACTATTGAGGAAAAGGCTAATCGGTATGGAAATGTGGAAAGACATTGCTCTACAGAGTCAGGTTTACTAAGTTCAGTGTTAGATACATCAATCCAACAGAAAAGTTGGGCCATCTTCTGGGAGAAAATATTTAAATGCTAACTAGGTTTGCACTATTTTTATTGGCGGCGGTAGCTTTTACAGCTGCAAGCACGGCAACAGGCCAAACATCCAGCATTCTAACCAAACAATATGAAGATGGTGCGGTTTACGAGGGCTCTTTCAAAGATGGGCGCCAGCATGGCATTGGCACCTACACGCTCCCATCGGGCTACGAGTACACCGGTGCTTGGGTAGACGGTGAAGTTAAAGGGCAAGGAATTGCAAAATTTGAAGATGGGTCAGTTTATGAAGGTACTTTTTCCACAGGCAAGCCAGAGGGTTATGGTAAGATTGTTTACGGAAATGGCAACACATTTGAAGGCACCTGGGTCCAAGGTAGAATTGATGGTAGCGGCATAGCCAAATACGGAAATGGGATCACATATACAGGCAAATTTAGAGCATCTATGCACCATGGCACTGGCACACTGATAACCGACGACGGGTACAGCTATATTGGGTCATGGGTCGACGGTCAGCGCATTGGGAGAGCTTCGATCACATACAGTGGCGGAAATACGTATTTAGGCCAAGTACAAGATGGATTGCGTCACGGGAAAGGTGCCTTAAAGACAGCCAATGATATCGAATATGAGGGCATTTGGAAAAACGATACTCTCACTGGAACTGGAACAATCACACATCCAAACGGGGATATTTTTGTTGGCGATTTGGTGAATGGTCTTCGCGAGGGCTATGGTGTGGTGAATTTCTCAAACGGCGATACCTACCAAGGTAAGTTTGCCAATAACATGTTACATGGTGACGGGCAATTTTCTAGCAACGACGGCTCTGTTTATATTGGTCAATGGGCAAATAGTAAAATCTCAGGCCAAGGCACTATGAGCCATACCGATGGTTCAATTTACATAGGCTCATTTAGTGAGGGCCTGGCAGAGGGCAAAGGGAAGATCACCTATCCAGATGGTGCAAGCTATGAAGGCGACTGGCTTGCAGGCAAAATCGAAGGTGAGGGAAAGGCTACTTACGTAAATGGGCTCGTTTATAAAGGTTCATTTAAGAATGCTCAAAACGACGGGTTTGGTGTGATGTCTTTCAATAAAAGCTATCGATATGAGGGCAACTGGAAAAATGGAAACCGCCATGGAACAGGAACGGTATCTTATAGAGATGGCACCGTTTACAGTGGGAACTTTAAAAACGGGCAACGGTCAGGCCAAGGCGAGTTGAGAATGCGCGATGGCTTTACATACACTGGTAATTGGGAGGCCGGCGAAATGTCAGGATATGGCACCGCTAAAGATAAAAGTGGGGACACTTATGTTGGTGGTTTTATGGCTGGCCAAAGGCAAGGCAAAGGTACACTGACCAAATCTGGTGGTAAAGTTTTCAGTGGCAACTGGACCAGCGGCAAGCTAGATTAGGAAGCTAATCTACGTTTTATATCATATTCAAGTTTAAGAGACTTGGAAGAGTAGCCCCATTTTTAACTACCATAGGATCTCCAAGCCGTTTTGGTCGAAGAACTTCCCTGTATCGCCAGGTGTTCTCCGCTCGATCACCTCGTAAAGCATTTCTGAGGCTTGATCTGCAGGAAGCGATCTACTATTTTTAAGAAAAGCTTTGGTAAGCCGCGTTTTGACCGTACCCGGGTGCAGTGAAATGCATGAAAGCAAAGGATGGCTTCTAGCAAGTTCGATCGCTGATGTTCGTACGATTTGGTTCAGAGCCGCTTTGGCCGCACGGTACGAGATCCATCCCCCTAGCTTATTATCAGCAATTGAGCCAACCCGCGCCGAAAGCACGGCAATCCGAGCTTCCGTTTTGCGTGGCAAAAGGCGTCCTATCTGGCTGAGTATCAAAGCAGGCCCAATTGCATTAATACGCATTTGGTCCTCAATGCCCTGCTGAGTTACAGATTTGATGGTTTTCTCCGGAGCATACCCATCGATACAAAGTGCGCCAGTAGCGATCACTACGGTATCAAATGGTCCATCAATGGTGGCTAATACTGACTTAATAGTATCAGGCTCTCGAAGTTCCAACCCGTCGTGTTGCCGAGAAATACCAGTGCAATACCAACCCTGAGCCTGATATTGCGCCTCCAAAGCAGCACCAACACCGCCGGAGTTCCCAATAATTAAAGCATTTTTCATGATCTTTACTTAGTGCTTGAGTCATGTTCAGCCAGCGCAGAACTCAAAATAATAGATAATAATACTTCTAAAGACTATTATACTAATACCAAAATGGTTTTACTCTTCCCATTTTGAAATTCCTGGCTATAAATTGAAAGATGAAGAAAATTTGCGATCACCTCTTACTTCTAACTCTCAGCCTAGGCTGAGCGTGCTTCGCGGCGCGGGGCGCTCACGTAATAACAGCGCCGAACCAATCTAAATTTTCAGATAGAAGAGTAGTCCTATGACCCAAGATCGTGTTTTAATTTTTGATACCACTTTGCGTGACGGAGAACAAAGCCCAGGCGCGACTATGAACCACGCCGAAAAACTTGAACTCGCTGAAATGCGGGATGATATGGGTGTCGATATTATTGAGGCGGGCTTTCCGATTGCATCGGAAGGCGACTTCAATGCCGTCCGTGAGGTTGCAAAACGCAGCAAGAATTCAGTTATCTGCGGTTTAGCGCGCGCGAACATGAAAGATATTGATCGCTGTGCAGAAGCCGTCCAACATGCCGCGCAACCTCGCATTCATACCTTTATTGGAACTTCGCCTTTGCATCGTGCTATCCCAAATTTGAACAAGAATGAAATGGCGGATCGCATCTATGAGACAGTCACACATGCGCGCAATCTGTGCGATAATGTCCAGTGGTCTCCGATGGATGCCACACGTACTGAATATGAATATCTGTGTCGTGTTATCGAGATTGCAATCAAGGCAGGCGCCAGCACGATCAATATTCCCGATACGGTTGGGTATACTGCCCCGCGCGAAAGCGCCGAACTGATTGCTAAATTGATTAAAGACATACCCGGTGCTGCAGATGTTATTTTCGCCACGCACTGCCACAATGACTTGGGTATGGCGACGGCTAACTCACTTGCTGCAGTTGGTGCAGGAGCCCGACAAATTGAATGTACCATTAATGGCTTGGGTGAACGTGCTGGCAACACGGCTTTAGAAGAAGTTGTTATGGCGATGAAAGTTCGTAATGATATTATGCCTTACGAAACTCGGATTGATAGCACTAAAATTATGGCAATTAGTCGCCGAGTTGAAACCGTTTCCGGGTTCGCAGTACAGTTTAATAAAGCGATTGTTGGCAAAAACGCTTTTGCGCATGAAAGTGGTATCCATCAGGATGGAATGCTGAAGAATGCTGAAACTTTTGAAATTATGCGACCAGAAGATGTTGGTTTGTCCGAAACTAATCTAGTAATGGGCAAGCACTCTGGCAGGGCAGCTTTACGCTCCAAGCTTGCAGATCTTGGAATTGAATTGGCTGATAATCAGCTTAATGATGTTTTTGTTCGTTTCAAAAACCTGGCTGACCGCAAGAAAGAAGTTTTTGATGATGACCTAATCGCTTTGGTGCGCGCAGACGCTGCAGACGATCAATCAGATCATATTAGTTTGAAATCGTTGCAAGTGGTCTGTGGTACTGAGGGTCCCCAAGAAGCCACTTTAAAACTTATCATCGACGGGGAAACGCACGCTATTACGGCAACAGGCGATGGGCCGGTTGACGCGACATTTAACGCTGTCAACAAGTTGTTTCCACATACTGCGCGGCTACAGCTTTATCAAGTGAACGCCGTTACTGAAGGCACGGATGCCCAAGCAACAGTAAGCGTCCGCATGGAAGAAGACGGCAAGATCGCCACAGGCCAATCTGCAGATACAGACACCGTTGTTGCCTCGGCAAAAGCCTACATCAACGCGTTGAACCGCTTACTCGTGCGCCGGGAGAAATCATCCCCAGGCGAAGACATTAAGTCAGTTTCTTATAAAGATGCAGGCTGAACCCCGCCCATATTCGTTTTCAAGTGTCGCTAGAACTCAGAAAGCCCTCCATAGGCACTTGGAAATATAAAGAGCAGTCCGTATAGATGTACACAATAAACGCGAAAAGAGTCGTGTAATGGACCTATTTGGGGCTAAATAAATGTTTGGATTAAGTGGCTTATTTTCGTCAGATATGGCGATTGATTTAGGGACGGCGAATACCCTTGTCTACGTTAGAGGCAAAGGTATTATTCTAAATGAACCATCTGTGGTAGCGTATCAAGTTAAGGATGGTCAGAAAAAGGCTCTGGCTTTTGGCGAAGACGCAAAGTTGATGCTGGGCCGCACGCCTGGCTCTATACAAGCGATCCGCCCGATGCGAGATGGCGTTATCGCTGATTTTGATGTCGCAGAAGAAATGATAAAGCATTTTATCCGCAAAGTGCACAAACGAACTACGTTTTCGAAACCAAAAATTCTTGTTTGCGTACCACACGGAGCGACACCCGTGGAAAAGCGTGCCATCCGGCAATCTGTTTTATCTGCAGGCGCCCGCCGAGCTGGTTTGATTGCAGAGCCAATTGCAGCCGCTATCGGTGCTGGCATGCCCATTACAGATCCAACAGGCTCAATGGTTGTCGATATTGGTGGCGGAACAACCGAAGTTGCAGTTTTATCTTTAGCAGACATTGTTTATGCACGGTCAGTGCGAGTGGGCGGGGACCGGATGGATGAAGGAATTATCAGCTACCTGCGTCGCCAACATAATTTGTTGGTTGGTGAAGCGACAGCCGAACGAATTAAAACCACAATTGGGACCGCAAGGATGCCAGACAATGGACGAGGGGCAGTAATGTCTATCCGAGGCCGTGATTTGTTAAACGGCGTTCCGAAAGAAACAGAAATCAATCAGGCACAAGTCGCAGAGGCCCTCTCTGAGCCTATAAAACAAATTTGTGAGTCAGTGATGAACGCATTGGAAGCAACCCCACCTGACCTTGCGGGTGATATCGTCGATCGTGGCGTCATGCTGACAGGCGGCGGCGCTTTACTGGGTGAATTAGATTTAGCACTGCGTGAACAAACAGGCTTGGCAATTTCAGTTGCAGACGAAAGTTTGAACTGTGTTGCGCTGGGAACTGGCAAGTCATTAGAATATGAAAAGCAGCTTGCGCACGTGATTGATTATGAAAGCTAAACAGACCACGGTCTAAACCCTTAGGGGAGCCTATGGCACGGGACCAAAACACGTCAGACCAATACTCAACAGCTCTAGCCCGTTTGGTTTTAGCGGCTATGATTATTATACTTGTGGCAATATTTTTGTTTTGGCGCATTGATAACCCAAGGATAGAAAAAATGCGCATGGCGGTCGTTGACGTTGTAGCTCCGAACTTTGCCTGGGTTGCAACACCAGTGACGGGGATAGTCAATCTTGTAAGGTCAGCCCAAAGTTACAACAGCATCTACCGACAGAACCAGGAGTTACGCCGCGAAATTCAGCAAATGAAAGCTTGGAAGGAAGCGGCATTAAGTTTTGAGCAAGAAAATGCGCGCCTGCTTGACCTCAATAAAGTTAGGCTAGATCCAAAATTTACACATATTACAGGTGTAGTCTTAGCCGATAGTGGCAGTCCATTTCGCCAAACTGTTTTGCTTAACGTGGGTTCAAGGGATGGCATAATTGACGGATGGGCAGCAATGGATGGAATTGGGTTGGTCGGGCGAATTTCAGGGGTTGGCGATCGTACTGCCCGAGTTATTATGTTCAGTGATAACTCAAGCCGTATTCCTGTGACAATTGAGCCAACAGGCCAACATGCACTTATGGTCGGCGACAATTCAAGCCGCCCTCCAATTGATTTTGTTGAAAACCTAGAAGCAGTCCGGCCCGGTGATCGCGTAGTCTCATCAGGCGACGGCGGTGTTTTTCCAGCGGGCCTATTAATCGGGCAAGTAGTTAAATCCTCATCAGGCCGTCTCCGAGTAAGGCTTGCAGCAGATATTCAGAGGTTGGAATTTTTACGCATAATTCGCCATGACCCCAGGGAAAAAATATTAACGACAGGAAGCCTTGTGGGGGTGCCGTCGTCAACCGCAGGACCACAAGATGCTGAATGACCCTGTATTGAAACTGGCGGTTCTACGACTTTCATATTTTGTATTGGTATTGCTGGTCGTGATGTTTGAAACACTGCCATTTAGCACGTCACCAACTTATTTCATTGGACCTGATTTAGCTTTGTTAATAACTTTAACTTGGATCATGCACCGTCCTGATGTTATGGCTCCTGCCCTTGTAGCACTTACGCTTTTATTAGTAGATCTTGTTTTACAACGTCCCCCAGGACTATGGTCCTTGATCGTTCTAAGCACTGGCATGTTTCTGAGAGTGCGTGCAGATGGTTTTGTAGAGGGGATTTTTCTTCTGGAATGGGCTATGGCCTCAAGCATTATTGCAACTTGTTATTTGGTTTATCACTTTGCTTTACTTGTTACTTTCCTACCTACAAATGATATTTCAGTTGTCCTACTACAAGCCCTTTTGACCGTTGCCTGTTATCCTCTTAGTTCATGGATATTTCGCCGACTACTCCGCAGAAAGCCGATATCACTGAATGATAAAAATACATCAAGGTTCGTTAGATGAGGAATAATCCCAACGATATTTTGCAGTCTACAAAACGCATTTCCAGACGCGCTTTACTTATCGGTGGCTTCCAACTGGGCATAATATCAGTTCTCGGCGCGCGCATGCGTTTTTTACAGGTTAATGAGGCAAGCAAGTATCGTCTTTTAGCTGAAGAAAACCGGATTAATATTAGACTTCTTCCCCCACCACGCGGATTAATATTTGATCGGGATGATCGCCCTATTGCTGAAAACATACCCAATTATCGCATCATTATGGTTCGCGAAGATGCTGGTGATGTTGAAGCAGTTTTGAACCGGCTTCAGAAGCTCATTTTTATTGAGCCAGCGGGTCTTGCAAAAGCACGCAAAGAGTTAAAACGTAGAAGCGCTTTTGTACCTGTTACAATCGCCGAGAATTTAAAGTGGGACGACTTTGCCAAAATAGCTACAAACATACCTGCATTGCCGGGAATAGTCCCAGAAGTTGGGCTATCGCGTGTATATCCCCAAAATGAAAACTTTGCCCACGTAGCCGGATATGTTGGCCCAGTTAGTGACTATTATCTAACCCAAACTCGAGACGAAGATCCACTTCTGCAAATTCCACGATTTCAAGTTGGTAAAACCGGTGTTGAAGCGCAGATGGAGCAAGAATTACGGGGATCTGCTGGGCACCAACGGATCGAAGTGAACGCCCGTGGCCGTGTTATGAGAGAACTCAATCGTGAAGAGGGGGACCCTGGTGCCACGCTAAAACTAACAATAGACAGTAAGATACAAAACTATGCTTTAGCCCGGATGCACGGGCTCTCAGCCAGCACAGTCGCTATCGATTGCGAAACAGGTGGTATTCTGGCAATCGGCTCGAGCCCATCATTTGATCCAAACAATTTTGTAAAAGGAATTTCAGTTTCAAAATACAATGCCTTACGTGAAAATACTTTTGGACCACTTCGTGCTAAAGCTGTTCAGGGTACCTACGCGCCAGCTTCCACTTTTAAAATGGTCACAGCTCTTGCTGCACTTGAGGCGGGGGTTCTATCGGCTGACGATAAAGTATTTTGTCCAGGCCATTTTGATCTAGGAGATAATCGCTTTCACTGCTGGAAATCACAAGGTCACGGTTCCTTAGACATGGCACAAAGTTTGGCACAAAGCTGCGACGTTTTCTATTACACAATAGGACAAAAAGTTGGCATCAATAAAATTGCAGAGATGGCCAAAAAACTAGGCTTAGGCATACGCCATGATCTACCTCTTAGTGCGGTTAGCAGAGGGGCTACTCCAACCCGTGAATGGAAAAAAAAATCGTTCGGTAAAAGTTGGGTTTTGGGAGACACTGTCAACGCTTCAATTGGCCAAGGGTATGTGCTCGCATCTCCTTTGCAATTGGCCGTAATGGCGGCCCGATTGGGAACAGGTAGATCCGTGGTGCCGCGGCTAGTGCACAGTGTACATGGCAAAGTTCAAGAAGGGGGCAACAGTAAATCTTTGGATATTGATCCTGAACATTTGGCATTGGTTCAAAATGCAATGTTTAGAGTTTCCAACTCCAAAAAAGGTACCGCTTTTAAGAAGCGTATCAGTACAAAAGAATTACGTATGGCGGGTAAAACCGGAACAGCACAGGTCCGGAATATTACAGTAAAAGAGCGCCGCGAAGGAGTTAAGGACAACGCAGATTTACCATGGGAGCGTCGAGATCACGCCTTGTTTGTGAATTATGCGCCCTATGATAACCCCAAAATTGCAGTCTGTGTCGTAGTTGAGCATGGAGGTAGCGGCAGCGCCGTTGCAGCCCCAATAGCGCGTGACGTCACCCTTTTTGCGTTGACAGGCAAAGTTCCAGATATTGAGCATTATCCGTCTCAAGTTCGATCTCAAATCGAACTTGAACAAAAAGAGATCTCAGAACGCTTAATCGACTGGAGCGCTCCTCTTGCTGGTGGACAAAAAAAAGCATGAGTTATCTTGAATATAACCTTAAGACAGTCCCGTTTGGATTCCGAAAAATTCTTGCGCTCAACTGGCCCGTATTATTTTTAATATTTACAATTTCGGGTATTGGGTTTGTGATGTTGTATTCAGTTTCAGGCGGCAATTTAGACCGTTGGGCCAGGCCGCAGATGGAGCGCTTTTTTGTTGGTATGATTGGCCTTTTTATTATGGCCATGGTCCCAATATGGTTTTGGCGAAATATGTCTTTTTTAGCCTATGCATTAGCAGTTTTTTTGTTAATAGCCGTCGAGTTCACCGGCGCTACTGGTATGGGCGCTCAGCGATGGATTGATCTTGGCTTCATAAGATTACAACCCTCAGAGTTAATGAAAATAGCTTTAGTCATGATTTTAGCTGCATATTACGATTGGCTACCGATCGAGCTTACCTCTCGACCACTTTGGATTTTACCGCCTGTCGCTCTTATTTTGTTGCCTGTAGCATTAGTCCTGCGTCAACCAGATTTAGGAACATCATTGCTACTTTTAACCGGAGGTGGAGCAGTCATTTTTCTAGCTGGAGTCCATTGGGGCTATTTCGCAAGCATCTTGAGCTCTAGTGCAGCTTTAATTATTGCAGTTTTTCAAAGTAATGGCACAAGCTGGCAAATACTAAAAGATTACCAATATGCACGCATAGACACTTTTTTAGATCCCAGTCGCGACCCGTTGGGCGCTGGCTATCACATCACCCAAGCAAAAATTGCACTTGGATCTGGCGGGTTGACTGGCCGTGGTTTCATGCAAGGCACACAATCGCGGCTAAACTTTTTACCAGAAAAACACACTGATTTTATCTTCACAACCTTATCTGAGGAGTTTGGCCTGGTTGGCTCAGTTAGCCTTTTGGTTCTGTACTCGCTGGTATTGGTCTTTTGCATTTTGTCAGCATTATCGAATAAAGACCGCTTTGCTTCATTGGTAACACTTGGCGTAGGTGTTACATTCTTTTTGTTCTTTTCTGTAAATATGGCAATGGTAATGGGACTTGCACCAGTTGTCGGGGTACCTTTACCTTTGGTAAGCTATGGAGGCTCGGCTATGCTTGTTCTTCTTTTGGGATTTGGACTAATGCAAAGCGCACATGTTCACCGTCCATTAATGAAAAGCCAATGATACATATACTATTTGCAGCTCAACCTGAACAATTTCCTTTGTATAACCAATATCTTCAAACGCATTTAAAAGCCGCGGGGCTCAAGGCCAACCTTGTTATGGAATGTCCCCCGAATGTAGTTGATTACATCATATATGCTCCAAACAGTTCTATTCAGGACCTCTCACAATTTACGCGGTGCAAAGCTGTTTTGAACCTTTGGGCGGGTGTTGAAACAATTACAGGCAATAAGACATTAAACCAACCTTTATGTCGAATGGTAGATAGTGGATTGCAAAAAGGAATGACGGAATGGGTTGCGGGCCATGTGCTCCGCTACCACCTTGGTATGGACAAACATATTGTTAATCCAGAACGGATATGGCACGACGCACATCCACCCTTGGCTAAAGACAGACCCGTTACTATTCTGGGTTTAGGCGCATTAGGAGCGTCCTCTGCAAGAATGCTTGA
>JAPKEA010000051.1 GCA_028822275.1 Planktomarina sp.
CGAATTAAGATTGCTGGAAAAATGAGACTGGCTCGCTTTTGTCTGACAGCACCCTGCGCAGCCCACGTGCGATCCGGCGCTCCAAGCATGCCACGTAAAAGGACCTTGATCTGCACAAAATCAAGAATGCTGTTTCGATTAGCGAACGCCCGCCCGAGGTAGAGGATCACGCCGTGCCGGGGCACTGGAGGGCGATTTGATTGCAGGATAGAACAACAGCTATATTGCCACGCTGGTCGAGCGCCACTCCCGTTTTGTGATGTTGGCCAAGGTTGAGGGCAAAAATACCACCAGTGTTATCGGAGCTTTAAAGCGGCACATCCAATCACTGAAAGAAGAGGTGATGCGTTTTCTGACGTGGGATCGCGATACTGAAATGGCGCAGCACAAACAGATTACACTCGCAACAAAAGTTGAAATCTCCTGTTGTGATCCACAGTGCCCGCGGCAACGAGGACAAATGAAAACACCAACCGTTTGCTGCGCCAGTATCACCCAAAGAAAACCAACCTCGCGGTGCATTCTCAAGGTGATCTGGTTTTGGCTGCAACGCACTTGAATACGTGCCCAAGAAAAACGCTTGGCTTTCAAACCCCAGCCTTTAAATTATCCGAGATGTTGCGATGACCGATTGAATGCAATGTGGCTCTTTTTTAAATATTCCGTCCCTCCTTTAAAATGAGGTTTTCGCGCCGAAGCAGATCATTTTCTTGGAACAATCCAAAATCTTCTTACGACACCACATCAGTATCTTGGTATGCGGTAGTCCCTTCGTCTCAGTCCCATAGCTTATCTCCTTTGTTGAAATAAATGCTATCAAAGGAGCGGCTTAAACTGCGACAGATCCAATTTCTGGTCCTAAAATTTGTCTGTGTGCAGCTGCTCATTCGCTCTAGCTACCACGCTGGATTCATGTGGTGAATCCTCAGAATTTGATTTGTGCAACAAAGTCCAAATAAGGTACCAAAGACTTATGCAAATATCTTTTTAAGCTGCCTGTTTGGAGGTGAGCGCGTCGTGCGCCCCGTTCAGTCCTCTAATATTATTGACAGGATACTGTATACTGTATATCGAAATGCTTGTGATCAACATTTAGGGAAGGAAAATACTTATGTATGAGGAAAAAAACCTGCCAGTTGAGGCGGTTGACGAAGCAAGAAGGGGGATACTGAAATCTGCACTGGCCATAGGTGTAACTGCGGCCTCCGCCGCTGGTATGAGTAGCGTATTTCCGATGCGGGCGTTAGCGCAAGATGGGACACCCAGCGGCTCTATTGTATTTGGAAATGCTGAACCTCCCACGTCAAACTATTGGGATCCAGCAGCTGGATTTGGGTTGGTGGACGAGCAGGTTGCCTCGTTACTGTATGATTCACTCCTTGCATTTGACGAGAATGGAAATATCACCCCGGGTATTGCAATTACCTGGGCCGCAACTGACGATAAGACTGTCGCTCTGACCATTCGCACAGATGTTAAGTTTCATGATGGGACATTGGTCACTGCGCAAGACATAAAGGCCAGCATTGATCGGCTTGGTCTTGGCGAGCTAGCACAATCAATGGTTGTTACGTCGGGTATATCTGTCAACATCCTGAGTGATGATAAGATTGAGGTGACTTCGCCACAAGTGTTTGGCCCCATGATGAACGCGCTTGCTTATATCAAAATTCTGCCAAAAACTAATATTGATAATCCTGATAGCTTTAAAGGGGCTGCCAACGGTAGCGGTCCTTATAAGTTTATTTCCTATAGTGGAAATATTGTTACGCTTGAGGCGAACAATGAATATTGGCGGGGTGCTCCAAAGATTAAGTCTGTGACATTCCGTTATATCGCAGATGCACAGGCTCGGATAAGCGCTCTCTTGTCGGGGCAGATTGATATATTGTCGCGGGTGTCGCCAGAGGACTTGGCGCGTGTGGAAGGCAACGACGAATTCCATGTTACTGATGTCTCGCCGCCTTCTCAGATAATTGCGATCTATCAACACAATGGCCCGCTTGGTAATCCCATGCTTCGGCGAGCGCTTGCTCACGCGATTGACCGTGAGGGAATCGCTAAGAACATTATGAAGGGTTTAAATAAGGTCGGCTCATCCAGCTTGCCTACCAATGTGTCTTATTATGAAGATCAGGAGCAGAAATTTGACTACGATCCTGAGAAAGCCAGGGCATTGGTGTCAGAAGCTTTTCCAGATGGGGTGACACTGCGAATGTCTACCTCGACTTTGGTCCCAAATCAAATCCAGATCGACCAAATCATTGCCGCCTCACTGGAGCAGATTGGTATTACGGTGGAGGTAGAAAGGTTAGAGGTTGGGGCTTTCCGCTCCTCTTATAATACATACGACATCAACCTGAACACTCTTGTGACTTTTAATGTGGACCCTGATTTTATCCTTGGACTTTATTCTGGAGCTGCGGGAGAGGGTATATTCCACTTCAATGACCCGAAATATTTGGAGTTACTTGCTGCATCGCGGGTAGCGACACCGGAGAACAGGCAAACTGCGATATCTGCTGCGGCCGGATATCTTTGGGACAATCAAGTCACGCTCTATTTGGCAGATGAGTTCTGGTATTTCATCGTCAATAACCGCGTTCAGGGTTACAAGCGTGCGCCCCTACTTGGTGAGATTTTTGTGCAGGACGCAGAGATCTCTGCTTAACAAAACACCATTGACATAATGCCTTTGGCGGCGGCGGGTTTGACCAACCTTCGCCAAACGGCTTCTATTAGGTTAGAGCTATATGAAAACGTTCATTTTCCAGAGAGTTGTCCAAGCAGCTATCATAGTGTGTATGATCACAATCACAGTGTTTATCATACTTCGCTTTTCTGCTGGTGACCCTGCTAGAATTAAAGCGCCAGTCTTCGCACGTGCAGATATAATTGAGCAATATCGTCAAGATTTTGGAATCGACCGGCCACTGGTAGAACAATTGTCGAGTTTTGTTATGAATGCAGTTCAGGGAGATCTTGGTGATAGCTTTAGGTATCAGGCGCCAGTCGTAGATCTGATTATGGGTGCAATACCTAAAACGCTAGCACTCGCAGGAACTGCACTATTACTGTCGGTAATTCTTGCCATTATTCTGGGGTCACTTGCGGCGCAAAGACCCCAATCCTTCTGGTCTTGGCTGGCCTCAACAGTAGCCATATTCGGTCAGTCTGCTCCAGTTTTTTGGACAGGATCTATTCTAGTCCTGATTTTTGCAGTAGGTCTTGGTTGGTTGCCGGCAGGTGGATACGTCGGTTTTTCGAGCCTTGTTCTGCCAGCCTTTGCGGTAATGCTGTCTATTCTACCAACCCAATTAAGAATTCTTCGGGCTGCAATGGAGCGAGCGCTTCAAGATGAATACATTCGGACCGCTCGGGCATTTGGGATCAGCAACTTTCGGATAAC
The DNA here is from genome assembly GCA_028822275.1 of Planktomarina sp. Classification (GTDB taxonomy): domain Bacteria; phylum Pseudomonadota; class Alphaproteobacteria; order Rhodobacterales; family Rhodobacteraceae; genus Planktomarina. Next base: position 3,410 of record JAPKEA010000051.1, read on the forward strand.
ATTTATTTATGCACTCAAAAATGCATTTCTTCCACTTCTTACGGTGATTGGGTTGGATGTTGGCTATCTACTTGGCGGGGTCATTGTTGCAGAAGTAGTATTCGCATTTCCAGGTATTGGTGAGCTTGCCCTAATTGCGCTAAACTCAAGAGATTTCCCTCTGATACAAGGAATAACGATTGTATCAGCAAGTATCTTCGTTGTCGTTAATTTGATAATTGACATTCTTTATACTGCACTGGACCCCAGAATTAGATTGGAAGACACATGAATATTCTTGCAATAGGCGCTCATCCTGATGATATAGAGATGCAGTGCGCGGGAACCTTGGCTTTGTATAAGGAAATGGGGCACTCAATTTTTATTGCAGTTGCGACCAACGGAAATGTGGGATCTCCTGACCTGAGCTTAGTGGAAATCGCAGATATCAGGCACAAAGAGCAGGCCAAGTCTTGCGATATCATTGGTGCTGAGCTGATCTGGATGGATTTTGAAGATGAGTGGTTGTTTAATGATAGGCCTACTCGGACGAGATTTATTGATGCCATAAGACAGGCCAAACCTGATATAATTATTGCCCATGGCCCGACAGACTATCACCCGGATCATCGCGCTGTCGCTCAGTTAAGTGAGGATGCGCGCATACCATCCTCCATCAGGCTAGTTGAGACATCGCTACCACATCTCGATCACGTGCCGCATTTATTTTTTATGGATAATGTCGCCGGTATTGGTTTTGAACCAGAGGCATATGTGAACATATCGTCCGTAATTGAAGTAAAACGCCAAATGTTATTGTGTCACAAAAGCCAAGATGAATGGATGCGATCTCTTTATGGCGATTGCTCAATTACAGATTTGATGGAGAAAAATGCTGCCCACCGTGGTGCAGCATTAGGAGCGAATTATGCAGAGGCGTTCAAGGAAGTAAAAACGTTTCCTCAAAGTGGCTCTTATTCACTGTTGCCGCAAATATGATTATAAATAATATGGCAAAAAAATTCTATTTAAATACGCAAATTATATTCGGTGGGATATTGTTCACGTTGATTGTGCTAACGTCATTTCAGGCGCAATTACTGACCAACGCTGACCCCTTTGGAATTGATCTTGGGGCGATCCGTCAAGCACCTTCATTAGCTCACCCCTTTGGCACCGACGGTGTTGGTCGGGACGTACTGACGCGAATTGCACACGGTGGTGGGTTGTCACTTCAGATTGCGGGCATTGGAATGATTGGTTCACTATTTGTTGGCAGTATTGCAGGATTACTTGCCGTTTTTGCTCCAAAACCGATACGCTGGTCTGTCGAGCGTGCCATTGATATTCAACTCGCCTTCCCTTACGTCCTGCTTGCAATAGCTATTACAAGCGCGGTTCGGCCTTCCGTCAATATTCTCATTATCCTCATGGTCCTCGCAGGCTGGGCTGCTTCTGCTCGGGTGGTGCGGTCAATTGCGTTACAAGAACGCGGCAAGGACTATGTAAAAGCTGCTGCCGTCTTAGGTATTCCAACCATACGAATGGTGATGTTGCATGTTTTTCCGACTATATGGCCTTCGGTTGTCGTTTTGGCCGCTATGCAGATGGCGGCGATGATTGTATTTGAATCCACTCTCTCATTTCTTGGTATGGGCATTCAGCCACCGACACCTTCATGGGGAGGAATTATGCTGGACGGAAAGAATTTTATCACAAGCGCATGGTGGCTAACAACAATTCCTGGTCTCGCGATAGTTCTTACTTCGCTAAGCCTGATCCTGATTGGTGAGGGATTGCAAAAGCGAAGCCTGTTTCTGCGCAGCAAGGAGAGTGATAGCTGATGGATAATCGTGTTTTGAAAGTTGAAAATTTATCTATTAAATTTCCTGGACGTAATGGTCTAATTACAGTTGTAGATCAGGTATCCTTGTCTGTAAATGCGGGGAAGAGCCTCGTAATTGCGGGTGAGTCTGGGAGTGGCAAGTCTATGATTTGCCAAGCTCTTTTGGGTATTGTGCCCGGTGCAGGTCAAGTCAGTGGTACTCAAATTGACTGGCGTGGGAAAAACTTACTTGGGTTAGACGAGGCGGGCTGGAAGTCCGTAAGAGGCTCTGAAATCGCCATGATTTTTCAGGATCCCACCGCTGCGTTGAACCCTTTGATCACGATTGGTACTCAGATCATTGACGTCATCCGCACGCACAAGCGTTGTAGTAGGTCAGAAGCAAAAGATCGCGCGATTAAGTCCCTTGAACTCGCCGGCTTCACTGAACCTAAGTTACAATTGGGACGATATTCTAGTCAACTTTCTGGAGGTATGCGACAGCGTGTTGCGATTGCGCTTGCCCTGTCCTGTGAGCCAGCCTTGATAATTGCGGATGAGGCGACAAGTAACCTGGACGTATCGATACAAGCAAATATTGTGACGCTTTTGCATGAACTCAAAGAAAAACTGGGACTGGCTCTTATCTTTGTTACTCACGATCTTGGTTTGGCGGCTGAAATCGGTGGAGATCTTTTGGTTATGTACGCCGGAAACATGGTCGAATACGGTCCTGTGCAATCGGTGCTTGATAACCCTTCACATCCTTACACTAACGGCCTGTTGCAGTCGGCGCCAAGTTTAAATTCGACCCGTGATAATCCACTGCAACCGATACCTGGCCAGGCACCAAAGCCTGGAACACTTGGCGCTAGCGCGCCTTTTTTCGCCCGGTGCCCAGTAGCTGTGGACGGAGTCTGTGACAGAAAGCGACCGGGCTGGACCGATGTAAACTTGCAGCATCAGGTGGCCTGCCACAGGTTTGAACTCGATAAACACGGAGCAAAACAATGAAACCGATGTTGAGCGCAGAAAATGTTGTCAAAGTATTTGGGGTGCCCAATAGCCCACATGCGATCACAGCCTTAAGTGATGTCTCTATTGACGTTTTTTCGGGTGAAACGGTTGGTCTAGTCGGCGAAAGTGGGTCTGGCAAAACGACAATTTCCCGTATCATGATGGGTATAGAAACAGCAACGAAGGGGGTGGTTCTCAGGGATGGTCGCCGTGTTGAAACCAAAGCTGACTGGAAAGAATTACGTCGCAATATCCAATACGTATTTCAAGATCCATACACAGCACTTTGTCCAACAATGCGGGTTGGGGCTGCTTTGGCCGAACCATTAATTGTTCATAAGAAATGTCCGCGTTCAGAATGCTCGGACCGGGTAGCTGAAATGTTAAAAAAGGTTGGCTTACATCCAGATGTCATGCGGCGACTTCCCATTCATTTATCTGGTGGCCAGCGTCAAAGAGTTAGTCTAGCGCGCGCTTTAATGCTTGAACCAAATGTACTGATTTGTGACGAGATTGTATCGGGTCTAGATGTTTCAATTCAGGCACAAGTTCTTCAACTTCTTATCAATTTGCAGAGCGAACTTGGAATTAGCATTGTGTTTATCTCCCACGATTTGCGTGTGGTGCGATATATGTGTGATCGCGTTTACGTAATGTATAACGGCGAGGTTATTGAAGCAGGTGAAACAAGCAATGTTTTCAATACGCCAAGTCACCAATATACGAAAAGTTTATTGGCAGCTATTCCTGGAGTCGTACGTAATTCTTCAGTTGATATTGGATAGAAACAATGGATATGAAAAGCATTATAAAAAAATCTATTTTATCGCCAGTGACACAGAATCTTAAAGCAGCTGATCAAGTTGAAAAAAAACTCATACTTGCAATTGGGTTGAAGGAATTTCGTAGCGGCGACAAGATGACGGAAACTGAACTCGCTAAGATGTTGAATGTTAGCCGTGTCCCCGTTCGTGAAGCAATGCAGCGACTTCTTACTTTTGGTGTTCTGCAAACGGGTGAGGGTCGCGGAATGCGAGTTTCAGACTATGGTGGTAGTCGTGTTAAGGATTTGATGGAAATAAGATTGGCTGTGGAACGCATCATGTTTGATTGCGTATTAAAACAAACCAATTCAAAGGAAATGCTGCTCGAAGACCTTCAAAAAATTGTATGCCGTATGGCAGGAGTGGCTTCAGACGTTAATGCGATTGAGCTTAGCAGTATCGATTTAGAATTTCATCAGACAATAGCACATTATTCCAATCACTCATTTGTGGAGAAGGTTTGGGATGGCTTAGCTCCACATCTTATGATCGTTTTTTGTGGTGACTGGAATGTTTATTCCAAACGGATTGCTGAAGTTCAAGACCATCAAGATTTAATTGAATTCATCAAAAATGGTAATCTTAATGATATTGATGACGTATTGAAGCAACATTATCCTGAGGTTCAATAGATCCAAATGATCCGTTCACATGAAGGAATAAAGTTTTGAAAAATAAAAATGTTTTGATTACCGGCGGAGCGAGAGGAATTGGCGCGGCCTGTGCTGAAGAGTTGGCAACAAGGGGTGCTCGTATTCTACTGGCTGATATTGACGGGGATGTAGTGGCGGCTAAGGCGGCCGAGTTTCAACGACAAGGTCTTGTTGTTGAGGCTATATCTGCAGATGTAACCAACGAAGCAGATATTCAATCCATCGTTTCTGATATTGAAAAGCGATGGGGTGGTCAGCTTGACGTTCTGGTAAATAACGCTGCCATTTTGGACAGCACCTCATTGGATGATTTAAACTGCGATAGGTTTAATCAGGTTCAAAACGTAAATCAGAACAGCGTTTTATGGGTGACATTGGCAATGCGTCCGTTACTCAAGCGATCTGATGCTGCGAGAGTTGTGAATGTCGCTTCGATTCTGGGGGTGTTGGGAACCCCGGACAGTGTTGCATATGCGACTGCCAAAGGGGGCGTCATTAACATGACACGCGCACTCGCCATTGATCTGGCTGATGATGGCATTCTCGTGAATTGTATATGCCCCGGTTTTGTTGACACGCGCATGGCACTGCTGCCAGATGGCAGTGGTCACGAGCATGAAACAGTTCAGTTTCAAGACACATATATTAAATACGGGCGCATTCCTCTTAAACGAGTTGGCCAACCCGAAGATATTGCCAAGGCTCTCACTTTTTTCTGTAGTGATGCCTGTGGCTACGTTACCGGCCAGCATTTGCTGGTCGATGGTGGTGTGACATCAATCCTGTAAGGAAAAATTAATGAAAATTACGTCTGTTGACTTGATCGGGCTTTCTGGAATGTCCCCTAAGGGTGGTTGGGCACATGAGATTAAACCGGAGGACTCTGTGCATAGCCTGATTATCGTCCGAACGGATGATGGTAAAATAGGCGTCGGAAGCGTTTTCACAAACGCTGGGTTGGTTGAGGCCGCTCTAAATGTTCTGCGGCCGCATGTGGTTGGAGAGACGGCGCAAGAACCATCACGGGTGTCAGAGAAGTTGCATCAGCACATGTTCTGGATGGGGTTTGGTGGTACGATAACCCACACGATTAGTGGCATCGACATTGCTTTATGGGACATCTTTGGTCAAATCACAGGCCAACCCATCAGCCGCCTACTGGGCGGGAACTATCGATCCCGTGTGATGGCATATGCATCTATTCTTATGGAAATGCCCGAACTTATGAAAGAGCGAACTTCCTTTTATAGTAATGAAGGCTATCGCGCTATCAAGATTGGTTGGGGGCCGTTTGGCCGCCACAATGATCCGCGCTTAGACGAGAAAATCGTTAAAGCTGCGCGTGAAGGTGCAGGAGATGAAACCCTCCTAATGGTTGATGCCGGAGGAAGCGACGCCTATTGGCCAAACGGGCTGAGTTGGGCGATACGAACTGCAGATATGTTAAAAGATTATGATGTTTACTGGTTTGAGGAGGCACTTAAACCAGACGATGTGGATGATCATCGGGCGCTACGCGAACGCAGTCCAGTTCCTATTGCAGGCTGTGAATGTTTGACACGTCGACAAAGCTTTATGCCTTGGCTTGAAAAACGCGCAATTGACATCATCCAACCCGATGTCACCAAGGTGGGAGGGATATCTGAACAAATTCAAATTGCCAGAATGGCGAACGCTTTTGGCGTACGTTATATTGGGCACGGCTGGAACACCGCTGTTGGTCTTGCCGCTGATTTGCACATCGCCGCTGCCTTCTCGACAACTGATTTTGTCGAATACATTGGCGGGTCTCCGTATGTGGACAAAATCACAACACAGGGCTGGAAATTAGACGAAGACGGAATGCTTGCCATTCCTCAAAACCCTGGTCTCGGGATCGAATTGGACAAGGATGCTTTGCAATCAATGACAACGGCAGACGTTGACAGAATTATTGGTTGAGATGCAAAGCTTGGAAATTTTGGCTTTGCGGTTTGGTGATCTTTGTTTGGATGTTGCGCCGAATATTGGAGGGGCAATCTCTGGTTTTTATCTCGCTCGGGAGAATGGGCGGTTCGATCTGATGAGGCCCGCCTCTATAGACGGTACGGCTAAACCTGTATCGCTCGGTATGAGTATGTTTCCTATGGTTCCCTTTGCTAATTGCATACGTGACAACAGGTTCTCGTTAGACGGAAGGGAGTATTCTGTCTCACCAAATATGGAGGGGAGCCGACTGAATTTTCACGGATCCGGCTGGTTGCGCCTGTGGACGGTTCAAGAGCACAGCTCACACTGTATAATTCTGACACTGGAATGCTCGGACGGACCGTACTCTTTTTCAGCTACACAAGAATTTCATCTGTCTGACCAGACACTGAGAGTCACCACGTCGCTGACCAATAATGCCGCGAACCGAATGCCGTTTGGGATGGGCCAGCATCCCTGGTTCTGTCGCCACGGTGATGTCAGGGTGCGCTTTCAATCAGGCAGTCACCTGGTATGCGATGACGATGGTGTTACAACGCATAGGGCAAAATCCGAGCATGCTTATGATTTCTCGCAGTGGATGAATCCACAGCGTGGATACCAAAATAGGTGCTATGAGGATTGGACCGGATTGGCAGAGATCTATTGGCCAGAGGGCGCTGTCCATCTGGCGATTAATGCTGATAAAGTGTTTAAACACTTAATGTTCCACGTATCGGCTAGTGCTCCCGAAACGTTCTGTCTTGAACCGCAAACCAATGCGCCGTGTGGATTTGACGCCTTAGATCATGGTGAGATCGGTTCAGGCATTTTTCTCTTAGAAACCGATGAAACCCTTAGTGGCAATATTTCGTTTTCAATATCGGACTCAACCGAAACATGCCCACAGTCAATACAAAACGAGGCTACTGCTCAGTCAAACAATCGCTCTTAGTGATGCTCATTATGCGTCATCCACTTAATTAGATACCCAATCGACAGCCTTGGAGAAGTTCATGAATGTAGATGCAGTAGATTTTTTTTATCTCTCAATGCCCGACGTCACGGTCGATGTTGATGGCAGTCAGGATGCGCTCTTAGTACGCGTAAGTGCGGGGGGTCAGACTGGATGGGGTGAATGCGAGGCTGCGCCGCTCCCTTCTATCGCTGCCTTCGTGTGCCCGATGTCTCACGGCGCATGCCGTCCTGTTAGCGCATCAGTACTGGGCCAAAAACTGGAAACGCCGGAGGATATTCGGCGGATCGCCGCGATGGTTGCATATGATAGTATGGATCTTCTTCAGGCTCAGCATACGTTTTCAGGAGTCGAAATGGCTCTTTGGGATGCACTTGGCCGAAAACTGGATGAACCAGTCTGGTCTCTATTGGGATATGACCGAAGTGAGGCGAAGATCCCATATGCATCATTGTTATTTGGTGATACGCCACAAGAAACTTTAGAGCGTGCCAAGAATGCGCTTTCTGAAGGATTTTCCGCATTTAAGTTCGGTTGGGGACCAATTGGTCGCAGGTCAGTTTCAGACGATGCCGACCAGTTTGCTGCGGCGCGTGAGGGAATTGGGACTTATGGTCACCTAATGGTTGATGCTGGGCAGATTTTTGGTGACGATGTTGGAGCAGCTTCTGCCCGATTACAAGCTCTCGAAACCGAGCGAACACTCTGGATAGAAGAGCCATTTCAGGCCGGTGCCCTAGAAGCCTACGCATCCCTTGCCCGGCAAGGGAGTTCGGTTTGTACCGCCGGTGGCGAAGCCGCACATAACGTAAACATGGCTGAGCACTTAATGACATACGGAAAGGTCGGCTACATTCAAATAGATTGTGGCCGGATCGGCGGCATTGGGCCGGCAAAGACCGTTGCGGCGTCTGCTGCGGCCCAAGGTGTAACTTATGTTAATCACACATTCACAAGTCACCTCGCGTTGAGTGCGTCGCTTCAACCATTTGCTGGGCTCTACGATCATAATATTTGTGAATTCCCGGCACAACCAAGCAGACTGGCCATTGACCTTACCGCCAACTACTTACACCGAGATTCAAACGGCTTAGTAAAGGCGCCTGAAACCCCTGGCCTTGGCATTGATATCGACCTGCCAAGCCTTGCACCATACCTAGTCGATACTGAGATCACGGTGAATGGGAAGGTGTTATATCGTACACCTACTTTAGAATGACAGTCATGGACTACTACAATTTAGGGTGCATGGCAATTTCAATGATTTTTCGATCCGGACTGGATTAAAATGGTCCCAGGGACCCGGAAATTA
>JAPKEA010000433.1 GCA_028822275.1 Planktomarina sp.
ACTTTCGAATGGATTGTATGCATATTGCAGCGATGATGTTCCCGAAACTGTGTCGCGATCTACGTTCCCAAATGATCCACCTGTGGTTCCGAACGTGTCATATGGGACATCACGGTCTGCAACAGTCGTGTCAGTGTATGAAAAAGTAACCGACTGATCATTTTTTTGCCCAAAAGAGTAACGCGCTTTGACCATCCATGTTGGCAATCCAAACGCACTTGCACCTATTACGTCACCGGCGCCGTCCGTTTGGTTGTCTTGTTGACGGTAAGTGTAATTGGCCAAAAATTCTAGCTTATCGGTCGGCTGCCATGCCAGAATAGTAGAGCTGGCAGCGCCGTTTCCATTTGTTCCAAACTCAAACGTTTGACGAATGGCTGTGCCAGTTTCGCCGCCAGTAAAGTCACTTGCATCTTTAGTTTCAAGACTGACAACGCCGCCGACAATACCAGATCCATAAGCAAAGCTGCCGACTGTACCGCGCACAACTTCTACTGAACGAAACAACGCTGGGTCAGAGAATAGCTGTGTCCCGATCCGGTAAAGCTCTTCTGAACCAACAGAAGCGCCGTCGACTTGCACCGCGACTTTTTGGTCGGTGCCGTATGTGCCATTTGCGCCATAGCCACGAATGTTTATGCCCGAACCTTGTGGTGTGGATCCGTTCACCAAGCTTACGCCGGGAACCGAATCGATCAGTTCTGCAATCGTGCCAGCCTGACGGTCATTAATCTCTTCTTGATCGACAACAGTCAAAGCCGTTGCGGTGTCAGTTTGCACTTCGCGCTTACTGTCGCCGAGTTCAATAGTCCCCAGAAATTGCGTTTCTTGGGCGGCCGCTGATTGCGAAATTAGTAAATAAACAATGATACTCGCAGAATTGCGTAGGTATCGTGACGTTGAACGGTAAGCCATTAGAGTCCCCCTAAAATTGGCTGGTGCGGATGCTTGCAGGGGGCTCGCGTCGCCTTTTTTGATCAAGGATGCAGGTTTCTAATTGCATCAGTCGACCGCTTGCTATTAAAACCAAGTAAAACTGTCAAGTATTAAAGATTATGTATCCAGTCATCATAAAAGCCAGGCCACTTGCATTCCCGCCCAGCTATCAATGTTACGATGTTTGCCAATGGAACCAGACTGTCATGGACACTTTAACCAAAATGATCCCTGCAGAAATTCGCGATACCTATGTTGCTAATACCAAAGCGCGCGAGCGCGATTTGGCCGCCAAGATTGGCATCAGCGAAGCGGAACTGATCGCTGCCCATTGTGGAGTGGAATTGTCTCGATTTAGTTCCCGTATTTTTTGAGCAATGTTTGCTATGAAGGAGATAGAGAATGGCAAAGAGGTACACAGACGAGTTTCGCCGTGATGTGGTGCGGAATATTCAAATTAGCCGTAATCCTATGTATCTTGTTGTGGCAGCAGTTATTGCCGGCGTTGGGGTGGGCCTTGGTACGTGGGTCATGCTACTAATTTTGGGACTGTTTATCTTTCAGACAACTGAAAATCAGATCAAACTGGAAGAGCATGCTTTGGTTAGAGTTTTTGGCAGCGAGTTTGAGGATTACAAAAGTAAAGTTCGGCGTTGGATTTGAGAGTTGGTTTAAGCCTCTCTTTGCGTATCAAAAGGACTGTCGAGCTAAAGGATTCTGCGTCAGCGAAGTCCAAAAACTAAGGTCGGATTGTCCGCAGCTTGACCCTTGAAGTTCATACGCTCAGTGTAATTCGCAGGATTTTAGTCTGACAGTGTTGTAAATTTGTTTGGAGAAGTAAGCAATGAATCAAATTGCATCCATCCTTTATTCTGTTTGTTCCCTGGGTATCATCTCGTTCCAGTTGTGCTTGATAGCAGGTGCGCCTTGGGGGAGACTGACACAAGGAGGTAAGACTGATGGCTCTCTGCCGACGTCTGGTCGAATTGCTGCTGCTATCAATATTCTCCTTTTTGCAGCGATGAGCTTGGCAATCCTGTCGGCGGCAGGCTATTGGCCGAATTGGCCTCTTTGGCTGGGTTGGCGTCTTGAATCACAGGTTGCATAGCTTGGCCTTCGGGCTTGATATCCCTAAGGAGGCTAGGCGCAGGACCCATTAATCCACGATAGGTTTGTGGTCAAAGCTACGCTCGAATAGCGATACAACGTCCCGAACCTGTCAGGTACAATCGCACTCGATTGTCCATAAGAAAGGCCCAGAACGACGAATCCGGTGAGGATCAACACCGCTGGGTTTTTATCCAATATGCCGATGGTCAAACACACGAACGGTACCAAGGCGACTGGACGGAACTGAATGGTGTTCAAACGATCGAAGGCCTTGCTAGGCTGTCAAAGCCGCGCGGCACTTTTCTTGAATACAACACACCGGATCAGGATAAATGGTTTTCCGCTGATCTGCCGGTAATGTCGGCCACGAAAGACGTAGATGCGAACACCGCCTATTACATTGCTGCTGATCGCACTGGCGACTGGCGCGTGGTGTTTTGGTCCAGCTTGAGTATCGCAACACCCATCTGAGCTACGTGCTGACATGGTTCGCCATGGCGTTTTTGCTTGTGGTCAGCATCATTATCATTATACGACACAAAGTTGATGATGGGTCATGAAAGGGCTGTGGGCCTTGACTCCGCACCGTGAATACAAGCAGGAGATCATGATTATGAGTGCTGCATCTTGCCATAACTTCCAAGACTTCCGGAA
>JAPKEA010000434.1 GCA_028822275.1 Planktomarina sp.
CACGCCAACAGCGAGTATGTCCCCGAGGGACTTACAATGATTCAGTAATGCAAGGTGACCAACATGAAGCAGATCAAAAGTGCCAACAGTATAAACTATCATTTTTTCCTTATCCTTTTACCTACACGCGAAAGTGTGATAGCGACGAATTTTGATGCACTTTGATTTGTTATTTATTTATTATTTTCAAATAATTAAAAGAATTCTACGTCGGACTTTTATAAATCTGACGTAGATTAGTATTTTGGAAAATATGCTTGTCGAATGCACATAGAAATGGGGACAGATATTGCCTGTCAAACATTTACTAGGGCCAGTCAACCTAACCCAAAGGAAACAACATGACAATCAAAAACGCTTCCACTGAGGAAGTGCCAACAAGGCCAATATTATCGTATATGAAGGATTTGCCCAATATTTGTTCGATGGCAGGGTTGGGATGCACACTGCTTGCAATCTACTTTTTAATAACGGGCGTCTATGCTGGTGCCATGATTGGTATGATCTGGGCGGTCGCTTTTGACTGGGCCGATGGGCTTGTTGCGCGTAGAATGAAGGGGCGCACAGGAGCTGATCAAAGGTTTGGTGGGCAGCTGGATTTACTGATTGATATTGTTAGTTATGGAGTAACACCTGCAATCTTGATCCTTAGTTATGCCGACTTCAATCCAGCGTTCTTACCAGTTGCACTAATAATGCTAATGTTTGGTGCGATCCGTCTCAGTTATTTCAGTACATTTGGGTTATCTGATGACGCTAAATACACTGGTTTAGCTATTGATAACAACAGCATATTACTTATCTTTATTTTTATGTTTGCTGATTACTTTGAGCGGCCCGTCTTTGCAATTATTCTCGCTTTAAGTGGTCTATGCTTAGCTATTCTGAATGTCTCCCAAATAAAAACTCCAAAGCTTTCTGGGAAACCGATCAATGTCGTCCTTTTGGCGGTATACACATTCGCAGTGACTGCAATATATAGCTGGACTTTAATTTAAAGCTCGTAGCACGCAGAGAAATTAATGGTTGCCATCAACATACCCTTCTTCACACGCCCCGAACCGCGGATTTAATTTATAAATAACATTTGATGAACCAGCGTTAATACTAATTAGGTTTATTGGATTTAGGAACATGAAAACTATTCTACTAACTGCAAAAGGTAGGGTTTGAAGCGCTCCTTTTAGAAATCTGATCTGTGTCGGGGCGGTATGAGTCAGTCCAAGAATTTCGAGATGGGATGAGCTTACCAGATTTAGCGGCTATTAGTGGTCATAAATATCGTAGAATGTTGGCAAGCCATACCCAAGTAAGTAACTATTTTTTTTGAGAGAATTTGAACGCAGCAACTTTCATAGAGGGTTTGTGTTAGAAGGTTAAAATGGTTTCTTAGCTTTAGTACCGCCGACTTCATAAACATGCATGAAACGAATTAAGCGCATAAAGACTTAACTACGTCTTTGATACTAGGATCATGATAACCAAGATCAAATCTTTGATAGCCATAATTATGGTCCTTTCAGTCCGCAATATCCCGTTTATCCCTGGAATATAATTCACAGTTTCAGGTGAGGAATGGTTATAAAATTGATGATACCATTTAAATAAATGGCATCATCTAAATTAAGATACGGGAAGTTAACTAAAGAAGCGGCATCTTAGTTTTACGTAAATATGGCAGAATAGTCTCAAAATCGCCAAATTTCTCAGTAGCAGCTTCATTACTAACAGTAGGTGGGATTATAACGTCTTCCCCCATGTTCCAGTCTGCAGGCGTCGCTACACCCATTCGAGTGCTAGTCTGACAAGCATCAAGTGCACGCATGACTTCACCGAAATTTCGTCCCACTGTCATCGGATAAGTCATCATAAGCTTAATTTTTTTGTCTGGCCCTATAATGAATACACTCCGCACAGTTGCACTATCTGCAGGAGTTCGACCATCAGGCAAATAGGCATCAGCTGGAAGCATGTCAAAGGCTTTGGATACGGCGAGTTCTTCGTCAGCAATTATTGGAAATCTGGCAGGGACCTCCGCCACAACTTCTATGTCACCTTTCCACCTCTTATGCTCCTCAACACCATCTACACTGACACCAATAACTTTCGTGCCTCGCTTTTCCCACTCGCTACTTAAGCGTGCAACTGCACTGAACTCAGTGGTACAAACGGGCGTGAAATCTTTAGGGTGTGAAAACAATATTGCCCAGCTGTTGGAAACCCAATCGTGCAAATCGAAACTGCCCTGATCAGTTACTACGGATAAATTTGGGATTGTATCGTTAATACGCATAATTTTCGACTTTCTAATGTAAGGTTTTTAGCAATAAAACTGCTTCCCATATCGTATCAATAGGAAAAAATTTAACCAAGATGCCAGAGTGGCGCACCCCCAAATACCCAAACACCTACCCATCTAGAAGCACGCTAAGTGGTAAAGTAGATGCCAAATATATATAGTATTTATATAGTTAAACATTTAAATTAAGGGAGACTATGTGCCCCTATTTATCCTACCCATTGAAACCCATTTATTTTGAGTAGATTGAGCCACAGTTATATGGGTATTGATATCATCAAATGCTTGTCTATTGGCAGTTTCATGTATTGATGGCATGCTAAAGTGTTCCCACGCTACCACCATACCCATACCCATACCCATACCCATACCCATACTCATTCTCAATCTCTAC
>JAPKEA010000435.1 GCA_028822275.1 Planktomarina sp.
GATCCCTACCAAATACGCCGTTGTACATGTGGAGAATAAACTCTTGGTTACTGATAACGCCTGAATTATCAGTGTCGGCAAGTGACTTGAATTCACTAGAATCAATAAACCCTGCGGCCAATGGCGGTTTAATCAAGCCTTTAATAACTGAACTTCTACTTAGCAATATCATCAGTTTATCGCTATGCTGGAAAAAATAATCCAACTCTCGACTAGAAACTACACCTTCATATTTACCAGTTTGATCAAAGATAACGCCATAAATGAAGCCTACTTTTAAAGCCTCTCCGTCATTATTAGCTATGAACTCTATGCCATCTACAACTATCGACTGTCTCGTATAGTCCAGAAAAATCCCGCCTTTCACAGAGAGCGCGCGTCCTGCAAAATCGGCTGCCTGAGCAATTTCTCTTGCATCTGACCCAGGCTGAAACCAGGCACCCATCGCGCCATGACGCAAACTCACACCCGCATTTAATGAGGGGTAGCCCGGAATGCCTAAATAGTCCAGCACCGTTGGAGCAACATCAAAATGCGTTGCCGGTTGTTTAAAAATCTTAGCGTCTTCATCTTCTGCCAGCACAATAAACGAGAGCTTTCTTTGTTCTTTATTAGCCATTAAAACATCCCACTGAGTATTTCGCATAGCAAGGTGGTCCGAAAATACCACCAGCACAGTGTTATCCAGTAACCCTTCCCGTGTTAAGTCAGCAACCCATTTACCTACTAGGTAATCGGTACAGTGGATAGCATTCAGCATAGTATCAGAGGAATGTATATAAGCCGGGCAACTGGCCGAAGCATGGCCATCGGGGTGATGTGTGTCGAGTGTCACCAGGGAAAATGCAAAGGGCTCCTCTGTACGTTGTAGTGTTTCAACCTTAGATAGAGCCTGTTGGAATAACGTATCGTCATAAATACCCCACCCTGTAGAAGCAACACCATCAAGCTTTTGTTTCCAATACTCTCCTCCTTTAGCATTCTTGAAACCATGGGAATTAAAAAAATTGCGGGCGCCCGAAAAAGACAATGAAGCACCCTTATACATTACCGTGTTATAGCCATAGGCCTTTAAGATGTCGCCAAGGCAGGTATAATCAGGGAGTGGATTTTTGACAGATCCCAGAGTCGTGTTTACGGAGCCCATCCCATGGCGACTATTTAAAGGCACCCCACACTGACTGGCAACAATACCGCCCATGGTAAACCCAGTCCCCCTAACTTGGTTAAGATTTGTATAACTGTGGGCCCGCTGGCGAAGCCTCTTTAGATGCGGGACCAAACCAGGATAGAGCTGTTCATCAAAATATAATTGTTCAAGGGATTCCAGATACAAAAAGATTAGATTGCGGGGAGCTCTATTCAATGTTTGCACATCAACTACAGGGGATTCAACCAACACCACGGAAGGTGCATACGCCTGGGTGTTCTGGTCAGCTATAAAAATAGCCATGGAGTGCATAGGAGAAAATCCTAGTATTAACAACAGCACCGGTATGCGGTGCCAATTGCCAACAACAGGCCCACTTACCCGGATGATTAGCGGCATAAAAATCGTCAGCAGGCCTATTAATAACGCTCCGTAATATAAGAGCCCATACTGCTCAAGAGCCACGCGAAACGTGTTAACGTCTAGGTGAAAAAAGAATTGTTCATTGAAACCTACACCCTGCATATAGAGTGAGCTGGCTAAAGCCCAACTGGCGAGCACATATATCGTAGTGCCCCCAAGTAATAAAATGCGCACCAACCAGTCACCACTAGCCCTTGTATTAAAGCCTATACAAATCTGATACCAAGATAGTGCACCTATAGCTCCATAGAGCCAGAACCCGTCATACAGTGAGCCAATCGTAACTGGGACCAATAGTAGAAATAAAAATGGTAGATTCAAAGTATATCCTTATACAGAAGGTCATAAAGCCTCCTCTGTAAGAGGTTTAGCTCATAGTATGATCCTAAATTTTAGCCTGCCGCAGTGTAAACTGGTCATAAGCCTATAGGCCATAAGATGGAGCCTACGTCGAGCGTGACAATAATGCGGATGCAATCAAATAGCGACTGCATATAACCCTCTTTTAGTAGGTATGCGTGGGCATGTGATTTATTCGTGGGTCAATTATGAAAAAACGGTCCACGTTGGCTGCGTTCACCTATCCAGTACTACATTACTACCAATGCTCGTTAACTCTGCTTAAACATTTCTGTAAGGCTTAATTTGAAGTCTTTCTGTATTAATGCCCGTTGTTTTCCTACTAATTAAACAATAACTGTTCATCGAAATAGCCTACCTAATAAAACCGCCAATTAAGGCCGCTTGCTCTCATCGTTAATCTCCAATTATATGCACATACTTCTAATTACATGCACATAACTCATTAAGCATATTAGCTTATAAAAATATCAAATATCTAACTTTTGGTGTTCAATTTTTGCACAAATGATGTGCATCAGTACGACATCATATTACATTTAAAGGCTGTTTTTGAGCGCCCACATCTTGGAAGTGTGATGTGAAATCACCTTTAAATACTCGAGGATCAAGGAATGAACCCCATAAAGTTAGTCGCTGTAAATGGCACGCTCTAAAAGAGCTGTTTATTGGTTAAGATCAGTTAACCATTTAATTAAAGCCAATAAGAATAATCTATAACCATATGAACAAGCTCATGATGAACATGGTCA
>JAPKEA010000436.1 GCA_028822275.1 Planktomarina sp.
GAGATCCTCTCTATCACAGAACGCCTCGAGCAGGTTTACGCACTAATGCAGGGTGAAGTATCTGTAATGAAAGTAGAACGCAAAATCAAAACACGGGTCAAATCTCAAATGGAGAAAACCCAACGTGAGTATTATTTGAATGAGCAAATGAAAGCCATTCAAAAAGAATTAGGGGACGGTGAAGAAGGTGAGGGTGAATTGGCTGAACTTGAAGCTAGAATTGCTGAAACAAAATTTAGTAAAGAGGCACAAGAAAAAGCTGATGCTGAATTGAAAAAGCTCAAGAACATGTCCCCAATGTCTGCTGAGGCAACAGTGGTGCGAAACTACCTTGATTGGATGTTATCCATTCCGTGGGGGATACGCAGTAAGGTAAAAAAAGATCTTAATAAGGCTCAAAAGACCTTGGACGATGATCATTATGGATTGGAAAAGGTTAAAGAACGCATTGTAGAGTATTTGGCTGTGGGTCAGCGCTCGCGAAAGCTTAAAGGACCTATCATGTGTTTGGTTGGTCCTCCAGGCGTAGGCAAAACTTCCCTGGGTAAATCCGTGGCAAAAGCAACAGGTCGCGAGTTCATTAGAATTTCGCTTGGCGGTGTGCGTGATGAAAGCGAAATTCGTGGGCACCGTCGTACCTACATTGGGTCTATGCCGGGCAAGATCATCCAGGCATTGAAGAAAGCTAAAACTACTAACCCTCTTATTTTGCTTGATGAAATTGATAAAATGGGGCAAGATTTTCGTGGTGATCCAGCTTCGGCCATGCTTGAAGTTTTAGATCCAGAGCAAAACTCAACATTCACAGATCACTATTTGGAAGTTGAATATGATCTATCTGATGTGATGTTTCTCACCACCTCTAACAGCTATAACATGCCTGGCCCTTTACTCGATCGGATGGAAATCATTCCATTGGCTGGGTATACGGAAGAAGAGAAAGCTGAAATTGCTCATCGTCACTTGGTGCCAAAACAGGTAGCCAATCATGGCTTGAAAGCAGACGAGTTTTCACTTGCACCTGAAGCATTGCAAGAGATGATCCGGACTTACACGCGTGAGGCGGGAGTTCGTAATTTAGAGCGAGAAATTAGTAAGGTAGCGCGAAAAGCTGTTACCAAAATCGTAAAAAAAGAAGCAAAATCTATCGATGTGAATCTCGAAAACCTTGATGATTTTCTGGGTGTTCCCAAATACAGATACGGCCTGGCGGAAGATGATCACCAAATAGGAGTAGTCACAGGCTTAGCCTATACAAGTGTTGGCGGTGATTTGCTACACATAGAGGCGTTGCGCCTCCCAGGTAAAGGTCGCATGAAAACTACGGGTACCTTAGGCGATGTCATGAAGGAAAGTATCGACGCTGCTAACTCCTATGTGCGGTCGATCTCTCCTTCTATAGGTGTTAAGCCGCCTCGTTTTGACAAAATGGACATACATGTTCACGTACCTGAAGGAGCAACACCAAAAGATGGACCTTCAGCTGGATTGGCGATGGTGACGTCGATCGTGTCAGTGCTTACCAATATTCCTGTGCGAAAAGATCTTGCTATGACAGGTGAGGTTACGTTGCGTGGAAATGCTCTACCCATTGGTGGATTGAAGGAAAAGTTACTAGCAGCTTTGCGTGGTGGGATTAAAACGGTCCTTATTCCTAAAGAAAATGAAAAAGATCTGCGTGACCTACCGAACAGTGTTTTGGATGGGTTGGAAATCATCCCCGTCAGTCATGTTTCGGAAGTGCTCAAGCACGCTTTGATTGCTGCCCCCGAAGCAATAGAGTGGGATGAGGTTGCTGAGGAAGCGGCGGCGGCTGCGTTGGCTGCAAAGCAGGGCCTCATCGTAGGCGCCACCGCACATTAAAAAGTAGCGTTTCGCCTGCACTGCAAGGTGCAGGCGCTCTGTTTTTTTGAAATGATAAGTTAGTATTCCTGATGAAATGTGTTCTATGGTCGAATAGAGCAACAATCGTAGGCGTGTAATTGAATGACTTGTTCAAAACTACAGCTAAGTATTCCTGAAATTCTTGTACTACGTCATGGGCAAACCGAATGGAATGTGGAAGGTCGATTGCAGGGAATTTTTGATAGTCCTTTGACTAGACTGGGATTAGGGCAAGCCCAAATTCAAAATAAAACCCTAAAAACCTGTGATCTTTCTAGTTTTCGTGTGTTTTGTAGTCCGCACCTACGTGCGCAACATACTGCACGTATCGCTTTAGATGGGCTGGGATTGGTTGCGGAGACGTCACCTGATCTTATCGAAATTGATTTGGGTGCCTGGTCTGGTCGATACAGAGAAGAAATTGCTAGTGAAATAGGGATGCAAGCTACTGATTTAACGCATGAGGTTCTCTATAATAGCTTACCGTCTGGGGAGGGGCTTAATGGCCTTTATAACCGATGTGCGCAGTTTTTAAAGCGCTTGGAAGGGCCATCGATCCTCGTGACGCATGGTGTTACTTCGCGTTGTTTGCGTCTGAACGCGATGAAAAAACCAGTTACTAATGTATGGAAATTACCTGGCGGGCAGGGGGTAATCTACCGTGTTAAACAACTGAAACATACTCTGGTTTGAAAAAGCCTAAAAAAGCACTTGCATCCACCCCGTAACCCGAATTATATCGCCAACACCGGGTCGTTAGCTCAGTTGGTAGAGCGCTTCGTTTACACCGAAGATGTCGGG
>JAPKEA010000437.1 GCA_028822275.1 Planktomarina sp.
TCCTCCCTGCAACGGGTCGCCCAACTGGGCGGCCCGCTTGCGTATCAAAACATAACCAAGTTACTCAGAGCATTCAGTGAGCGGTAAAGGCATACATCAAGCTTTCTGTGGACTGCTCCCACCCTGCTGTTTCAGCGCATAGCCCTCCACGAGGACCGCATAAGTTATTAAAGCGTCATAGATCACTAGGTGCACTTATTTTTTTAGTCGTAATGTTACAATGTTGCTCTACTCACAGGAAGTATTTCTGACCCCCGGTGCTGAGCACTCTAAATTTGATAGTTTTCTGCGGTTATACGGTGTCAGCAATCAGTGTGATTTAAAGAAAAGGTCGTCCACCCCAAGTACAGTAGCTTTGAGGTTTATGAACCGGGGTGTATCTACAATTACATAAAATATTTGCCGAATGTGGTAGATGATATCGCGCGGTATTACCCGTTTGTTGTGATCAGCAGGGCTACCTGTTGGTTTTTATCAGTACCCACAATAGCAAGATGGCGGCCAATATACGTCACTTTATTTGTGACGTTAAGCGCAGGTCCGCACTATCCTTACCACGTTTCACCGTTTGAAAACAGGTGATTGCTAGGAGATGGATAACGGGAAAGAATTTACTGACTGGCTGTTTATTATTGGTAAGCAGGGATAAAGTCGGAAGCGTAAATTTGAAAACTTATGCGCTGTGTCAGGTATCAGAACTAGATGCCCCCACCAAGATCATTACAAATCAACGGCATTGTTGAATGGCTGAGTGGTCATGTTGAGGCTGTATTGCAAAGCCACCACTTCCAATTTGGTAAAAAGTTGAGGGCCACATTGCATTGATACGTTTGGCTCTATAGTAAAGCTTCTGCAATCAGTCTTTGGCAGCAAGTGACCCTTGAAAGCTATAAAAAATTAGTAAAAACCCAAAAAAGTCCTGTTTATGAAACAGTCATACAATCGTTTAAGCTATGACAATTAAAAAAGTAAAAGTTCTAATTATGGTGAAAATTAAATTATAAAAGGATCTTTTTGTGGGACATAAAGTAAAGGCTTCAGGATATCTTGGCGGTAGCAATAAGGCTGATGTACTTACTGGTGTCGCTCAAACTGGAGCTGGTCAAATCCACGTTTTTGCAAAATCTGGAAATGACACAGTTAATTTAAAATTTGCCAATAACATAAATAAGTTTTCAAGCGGCCATCATGTACGTGGGGACGGTAGTTCTGGCATTGACGATTCATCGACTAATCGTGGAAATGATATATTTAGTTTCCAAAACATAGATAATGTATCTGATGGTAATATTATCGTTGGTCGTATTGAAGATTTCGATGCGCGTGACAAAATCAAACTAGAGAATGTTACTCTTAATTTTAATAATTGTTTAAGTCACGTGCGCGTTGTTGAATTTAACGGTGCCCATAATGACGCTGGAACAACACCCCAACAGTGGCTTCTGATCACAACACCAACGGCAGGATATATTTTTTATGCTCTCGAAGGTGCGCGTGTTGATATGGACGGTAATGGTGGATCCAATAATGGTAATTTTGAAAAACATTTTATCCATGAGGACGATTTGCCGACTTTTGCGTCACTGAAAGATGTAATCTACGTTGACCCACAAAATTATGTGCCAGCAGGGTTTATGGCTCAAGGTGGTATTGTCATTAACGATGATGATGAAAACGCATCTCACGTTAATACTAAAATTTTTGGAACATTTGATAGTGATTTAATTGCTGCCGGCCTTAACGATGACGTCGTTAGCGCTGGAGGTGGTAATGACCGCGTCTGGGGTGGAAGTGGAGATGACATCATAGCTGGTGATGCAGGAAACGACAGGTTGTGGGGTGGTAGAGGCAACGATACAGCACAATTTGACGCTGTGACGGCAGCGGTGACAGTCATCATTAATGCGGATGGTACTATTTGTGTTATTGATCAAAATGGCACCGATACACTCAGTAGTGTGGAAACGCTGGCCTTTACGGATCGCACCTTGGATATGAAATCTTTCTCTAGTTTGACGCAGCTCAGCAATAACCAGTTTAAGGCGTTGGGTGAAATGTATGTGGCTTACTTCAACCGCGCGCCTGATGCTGAAGGACTATTCTTTTGGGCTGACAAACTCGCCGAAGGTCGCACTATGGACCAGATTGCTGAGTACTTTTTTGATCAAGATGAGACACGTAAGATCTATAATGATCCGTCTAATACTGATGCTTTTGTTAAAATTATTTATGACAATGTGCTTGGCCGCACACCTGATACAGGTGGGTTTAACTTTTGGCAGGATAGGCTTGCTGAAGGTGATGTGACACCGGGTTCTTGCGTGTTAAGGATTATTGAGGGTGCTAAAAATGGTGGTAGTCCTAGCGACGCCACTTATTTATCTAACAAAGCAGACCTGGGTATTTATTACAGTGCTATCAAGGGTCTCTCAGATGGCGTTGACGGACGCCAAGTCATGGCTGCTTTTGGTAATCAAGCTATAGCAAATAAGCTTGGATCAAAGGCCACTATTGATAAACATTATGCTGATGCAACTTCGGATGCGCACGGGGAGTTTTTGTTCAAAGTAGTGGGTGTGGTTGATAACCCCTTTGCAGATTTTGCTTAGAGTATTTGGGTTCTGTCGCAACGATTTTGGACATTGGCGTCATGAGGTTCCTGCGTTAGATTTTGCGCTGCAAA
>JAPKEA010000438.1 GCA_028822275.1 Planktomarina sp.
AGAGAGCCTAAGGCCAACGCACTGTGCAAGGTGCACCGGCTGACAATCGAAACCCATTATTATTCATATTTAGCGCTCATAATCTTGTTTTCAGTGAAATATACTTCCAAACGTAAAAGACATTCTGATAAGTTTCCAAGGTTCGCATCAGTGACAGCTAAAATTATTTGGCCTGAATCATAGGTTACAAAACAATTATAGTCCACGAGCGCTTCAGAAGATGTAGGGAAATTAAAGTCTTGATCTGACATGTTGGAAAATTCTTTGAGTAATAATTCTTCCGAAGCTACTATCGATAAACTTGCTCCAGAGTTCTTTTTAGAACGCTTGAAACTCTGACGGCCCTGACCGAAATCTCGACATGAACTAACAGCGGTTTCTTCGTCTAAATCAAATTTTGTGCATAAAAGATTTATCCCTTTAGGGTCAAAATGCAGAAACTCCAAAGCCGTCAAGAAAGTGTATCTTCGAATTATTTTATACTCCAATAAACTGAACGTATTCTCGCAGACGTAAGAATATTCAAACTCCGAGGTAGTGCCATCATAAATAAATTCATCACAATAGGCTTCTGCTGTCCGTGGGCAGATACTCAAGAGTAAAGATAGAACAACAAGTTTCATCTGACTTTAAAAATCATCTTTCAAACTACTTTTCTTTCGGTATCCTTGGCTCTCTGTAATCTTTGATTTTTTTAGTACTTCTGATGGGCTGTTTTCTTCCGACTGACTGCTCTGCCCTGACTGATTAATCTGCGCACCGGCATCACCCGCAGCCTGTGCTAAAGAAGGCTTCCAACCCATTTCAACCAGAACATATTTTTCCTGTTTATCCACACATTCGTCTAATTTCACCAAGCCTCTTATAGTGGCTTCAGTATTTGAGGACATGTTATCAACAATAGTTGTGAGTTCTGTTACTAAGCCAAGTGTTTCGCCATCTTGATTTGTTTGCTCAACTTGCTCCATCATTTCAGAAACTGCTGTCCCTCCGCTAACACTTTCCTTCATCCAACTTGCAAAAGCTCTTTTAGCGCTTAGCTCAGCAACTTGGCGGGCTTTTTTAATTAGGCTGCGCTTTGGCACTAGGAAAGTCCCTTCGCCGTATACAACTATCGCTCGAACCGATCCGTCTTCATTAAATCGCGGTACCGCGCCAGAAACTGCTTCTGATTCAGCCTCAAATTGGTTGCAATCTGCATAAGCAGAGGAGGCCAAACCACCCACTAGGCAAAAAGTTAGAGCAAGTGCTGATGTCTTTAATTTAAACGATTCTGACATTTCACCAATCATCTTTTACTTCCTTTTCAATTTTTTTGACTGCTTTTTTAAGTCTTTCTTTTGCTAGCGCAAAATTAGCTGATTTTTGCGCTAGCTCAGACATCAGCGACTTGCCAAGATCCGTGAAGCCACCACCTAGGTTTTCGCCAACTACAGTCGCAAGATTATGCGCCATAGTGATCGCAAATGCGTCTGCAGATTGTTCTTTTTTCACAGACCTTGCGGACAAGGGCACGCGCACCGATAAAACGGTATTCGTGCTGGCTATGTCGATTACCTTAATCCAAGCTTGGGCTTCGGTAATATTCATAGAGACTGATTTTGAGTTACCTATTTTTACGCGTTCCTGACGAGTATCAAATTTGGAAAACTCTGTAATGATTATAAAGTCAGCTCCAAGCCGATTGCCAATTTTTGCCGCTTCTGAAACGGCAAAATCGTTTCCCTCTAACCTTGAAATTTCTATATCTTGTTCAGCTTGGTTTTCGCGATTAAGCGCTGTCAGTTTGTTGGTTTCATTAAGGAGGCTTTCAACCTCTCGCTGAATTTGTTTTGATAGGTTTTCACCGTGAAATGTCCAGTTCCCAGCGATTACTGATGGTTCAAATACAATGATTTTTAACTTTCCCTGCGTGTTGGACGACGGTGTATATTTAGGGAGATTGACTTCTAAGCTTACAACAGTTTCCCCGTTAGACTTAACCACGGAGTTAATACTGTACGATTCAATGATTCCAGATGTGGACGAGGCTATCGCGGTGACCTCTGTTGAGGTTTCTGCGGCTACGCCTTCCTGTGATCCGTCCGATGTACTGAGTTCTAATGTGCTGGTTGAACTAGCTGAGGCCATACTCGCAGAAAATAACTCACCGAACACCTGAGCGACGGCCAAACGTAAGCCGTCGTCAATAGCGGCGTTCTGAGTGTGACCGTACCCCTCAATATTCACAGTCACGATCGTGATCCCGGGCCCACTTGAATTTTCTTGCTCAGTGGAAGACGGAGTAATATTGGGAGTGCTTTGACTGGAGTTACTATTCTTCGCGTTATTTGAGGAGGTATTAGCAGGATTCTCTGCGGTGTTCGTCTCAGCTTCAAACTTTTCCTTAGGCTTCCATCCTAATGTAACCAAAACAAAATTTTCTTTTGTGTCAACGCATTCATCCAGCTTGATCAAGCCCTTGAGGGTTGCCGAAGTATTAGACCGCATTGCGTTTAAACTTTGGGATAACTCCAGCACGTATCCTTCGGTTTTACCATCTTGGTCGGTTAGCTCCGCCTGCTCTAGAGCGGATGAAACAGCGATTTCGGCACTTACATCCTCAGAAAGAAAATTCGAAAAGTGATATTTAGCATTTAGTTCTGCCTTTCGACGGGCCGTATTTATTAGACTTCGCTTGGC